>PLDW01000068.1 GCA_003136315.1 Gemmataceae bacterium
GCAAAACCTCCTGTCGGGTGACAGCCGCCCGTGGCACCCGATCCCCGGACCAGCTGACCGTGGCACCCGATCCCGCTGATCGATTTTCTCCCGCCGCCTGCCTGACTCCCTGTTGGGTCATTCGGTTCGCCTGTCCCCATTCCCCACCCCCGAAAAATGGTTAACTTGTCGAGATTTCGAGGGAAATCGACACCTCCGGGGCAGCTAATTCCATTTTGCCACATCCCTGACCGCTTCATTCAGGAAATCCCGAACGGTATCGGCGTCGTGGGCCTCCGGTAGATGGTGGAGATACATCCGAAGGTGATCAATCGCCCGTCCCGGGCGGTCGGCGTGGATCAGGCTCACCCCCAAATCGCGTCGCTGGAGCGGATCGTTCGGGGCAAGCGCGACCAGCCGTTCGATCACCCGAGCCGCCCGTGCGAATTCGGCCGACTTCAGGTACACCCCCTTCAGGTTGGTGAGCATTCGAGTGAGGATCAGGCCCGGTGGGGTCGCAACCAACGCATCCGGCGTGAGGGTGAACGGCTGACCGGTGATTGCTGAGATGAGTTCCTCACACCCCGATGGGTCGAGAAACTGTCCGCCGTTGAACGGGTCGAACAGGACATCGCTTCCGTCGCCATCGGTCACTTTGGCGATGAAGTGGCCTGGCAGCCCGACCCCGTCCACATGCAACCCAGCCCGCTGGCCGACCGCCATCGCCAGCACCGACAGGCTGATCGGGATGCCGAGTTTCCGGTCGAGAACCTCGTTCAGGTAGCTGTTGCGGGGATCGTAGTAGTTGGCTGCGTTACCAGCGAAGTCGTGTTCCCGGAAGAGAAAGTGGGTCAATTCGACGGCATCCGCAGCCAGAGCTCCGGTCAGTCGGGGGTGGAGTTCGGCGGCCAGGTCGTCGAGCAGCGCGAGGTAGACGGGAATATCCAGGTTCGGGTATTCGTCCAGGGCAAGGTAGAGCGCAATTTCCGCCAGGTCGACGGGGTGGTGCGGATCGGCAGCCAAAGCCGCCAGGGTCGTGTCGATGTCCATAACGACATTGTAACAGACGCAACGAGCCCCGGGACGGTGATCCCGGGGCTCGTTGCGTCAAAAGAGCCTCTGATCATCTCAGGACTTACCGGGGATGAGTCCAAAACGGAACACCGCAAATCGCTGCGATTGTCGAGGAAATCTCGTCGGTCCGCCGGTCACCCTTTCGAGGTGTTGTACCCGATCAGATCCCACCCCTTGCGGTATTCGCGGTGGATGTAGTTCTGGGCCTCAGGTAGATCGGTGGCCTTGCACGCTTCGCCGTCCCAGTGGAACGGCTTGCCGGTCCGGATGGCGACATTCCCAAGCAGGAACGCGGCGGTCAGGAGTCCGGCATAGTCGAAGTTGGAGTAGGCCAGTTCCGGCTTCCCGGCCCGGATCGCCTCCACCCACTCCTGCTTTTGGCCCCCGTCCCCGCGACCGTTGGTTGGCAGCGTCTCCAACTTGCTGCTGCCGTTGGTGATTTCGCCCGTGCTGAAGAACACCTCGGCCCCGTAGTCGTCCGGGGAGTAGCAGATCCCCTTCGACCCCACCAGGATCGAGCCGCTGTCAACCAGCTTGCCGTTATGGGTCAGTTTGCCGTTCTTGTCCTTCTTTGTGTCGAGGGCCACTGCCTTCGCCACCAGATCCGAGGGCGGGACCAGCTTCTGCCCGTCCTTCTTCCCCTCGTACCAGTTAAGGGTCACAGGCGGGAGCCCATCCCGTGCCGGGAACTGGATGGTCACATGCGCGGAACTCGGGCAGGTCTCGGGGTTCACATCACTCGCCGTGGCCGAGAGGTGGGTGGGGTGGCCGAGTTTCAGTGCCCGAAACACCATGTTCGCAGTGTGGCAGGCCATGTCACCAATGGCGCCGGTGCCGAAATCCCAGAATCCTCGCCAGTTGAAATCGTGGTACGGCCCCCGCTTCTTTTTCGGGTCACCCGAGCCAGCGTAGGGCCGTTCCGGTGCCACTCCAAGCCATGAATCCCAGTCGAGGTAGCTCGGGACCGGGCTCGACATGGGCCGCGACATCACGCCCGGTGCCTGCGGCCAAACCGGTCGGTTGGTCCATACATGGACTTCCTTCACATCGCCGAGCACACCGGCCTGAACCAGCTCGACCGCTCGCCGCAGACCGTTCTCGGCAGAGCCCTGGTTGCCCATCTGGGTGCAGACCCCGTACTTCTTCGCCTCGGTTCGCATCAAGTGGGCTTCGAAGACGTCGTGGGTCAGTGGCTTCTGACAATACACGTGCTTCTTGTTGCGGATCGCCAGTATGCTGGGGGTCGTGTGGTTGTGATCCGGCGTGCTAACGGTGAAGGCGTCGGCGGTCTTCATCAGTTCCGAGTCGTCGAACAACTTGCGGTAGTCGCTGAAGGTCTTGGCCTTCGGCCACTTCTTGGCTTTGCTGGCGAGGTATTCCGAGTCGACATCGCACAGCCCAACGATTTCGACATCCTTGACGGAAGCGGCCTGGTCGATGTCGCTCGACCCTTTGCCGCCGATGCCGATCCCGACGACATAGATCTTGCCGTTGGCGCCAGCGATCTTCTCGGCGGAGAAGGCCGGGGCAGTGTAGAGGTAGCCGAGGGAGGCCGCAGACGCAGCCAGCGCCTGCCGACGAGTGATCCGACGAGACATGGAGAGAACCTCAGGTAAGGGGATCAAGGCGATAGCGGGGGGTGCGAGTTCGACCTAGCAGCCCGTGTGGGGATGATAGGTAGTGTATTCAGGGGGATTTCCGGGCTCAAGCCGCAAGTCGGAAGGAACCCCGATATCGCAGAGTTATTTGGCCACCAAATCCTTGAGTAACGCATCGTCGTCTTTCGGCAGCCCCCACACCGTCAGGGCAAAGGTGGCCTGTAAGGACGTCTTCGCTTCGGGCAACCGGACGACAGCCAACCATCCCCCCCCGGTTCGCGGCACCATCCTCCAGGTCGTCCCGGCGGGAGCATCCAGGAGTTCGAGAACTGTCGCCTTATCCCCTTCGGCGGGGAGAACCACTCGCGATCCGGCCGCCGGTGCCGAGACCTCGGCTGCCTTCAGATTGAGCGAGAACACCTTGCCCGTGGCATCGATCACTCGCGGCTCGCCGGAACTGGCCCCGGCGAGAAGCCACGTTCGATACCCACCGGGGGCCGTGATCTCGAACTTCCGCCGCACTCCAGCCCCGATCCCGGATTTGACCGGGATCGGTGTCTCGGCCACCTTGAGGACGCCGTCTCGCCCCTCCGTCAGAGCGTAACGGAAGGTCGGCTGACCGGTTGAGTCGAGGGCGTAGCCTTCAAAATGGACGGCCGGGGGACCATCGTACACCCGGGCCGGTTCGAGCGGCAGCGGTGTCCCGAAAGCGGGATTATTCGCCCGCCCCATGAAGTCGGGGGAGAGGTTCGGATTGACCGTCAGCCCCCAGGGGTGGCCAGGCGGAGCGATCCAGAATTTCGGCCCCAGCAACTTGGCCGGATTACCTCCCCGATTGTTCCACACCGGGGAGGCATCCAGGAAGTTCCCGGCCCATCCATACGCGAGCCGGCACTGGTCCGCGCTGAACGCAATCGACACACCGTCCGGGAATCCGACCGCGATTCCCTTGCTGCCAGCCTCGGGGAGGAATGTCCGGAGCAGTTCGGGGCGGTCCTTGGCCGCGATGATGAGCCCTTTGGGCGGCTCCATGCCGTCCGGGAGCGGAAGTCCCGGCCCGAGCGATAGGTACGTCCACATCGCCTCGGCCTGGGCAGTGGGATCGCCTTTCAGAACTGTCGCCAGGGTCGATTTTCCATCAATAAACGCCTGTGGCATTCGGGTTCCGGGAGCCATCCGCAGGGGTTGGTGCAACCACCGCTCATACCAGTCGTACCGGACACGCTGGTTAATTGTGGCCAGATCCGGGCCGCGTGTGCCGGTGTTTGGTATCCCGGCGATGTCGTGGCACGAGATGCAGCCGAGCCCGCCCTTGCCGATGATTGCCCTTCCGGACGCGATCTTCTCGCCCGAAAATGGAAGCTTTCGCACAGCGTCGTCGGCGGTGGTTCCTTCCAGTGCCGCGAGCGATTCCGGGAGCGTTCCGACATTCTTCT
Organism: Gemmataceae bacterium; assembly: GCA_003136315.1. Lineage (GTDB taxonomy): Bacteria > Planctomycetota > Planctomycetia > Gemmatales > Gemmataceae > Urbifossiella. The sequence goes on from PLDW01000068.1 coordinate 4,088, forward strand.
CCCCATACTGTGGCATTCGCAGTTGCATCCACGGCCTGGCCCGACCGGCCTGGGTGAGCACCGATCGCAACCATGAGGTTCGCGATTTGTGCCCGATCCCGGTCAAAAGCGGCGGGCGGACATCGTCGGCGTTCTCGGCTTTCTCCAGCAGACGCATCTGATCTGACAATTCAACACTGATTCCCCCCTCACCGTCCTTGTTGTGGCAGTTCAGGCAGTTGAACCGTCGCAGGGTGAGCCGGGCAGCGTGGGTTGGGGCGGGAGTCCCGGCCCCGGTGAGACCGTCCTTGAGGAATGCAGCGATCGCAGCGGTCTCGGTGACATCCAGCTTATATGCAGGCACGTTTGCAGCGTCCGACTTCGGGCTGAGGCAACCGTGACCGGCTTTCCGGATGTCGGAGAGGGAGGGGAATTTGGCGGTGGCGGTCAGTGTCTTCCCTGCCGGTTCGACCGCATGGCAGTTGATGCACCCCCGGGACACGATCAGCTTCCGCCCCAGGTCGATCCACTGGAGGTCGGCGGAGAGTTTCTTGAACGCTTCCGCCTCGGCTGGTTTCGCGCCGGCTCCTTCGTTGACCGTGTCGGCGATCAACGACGGCCGCATCCCGGCAGATCCTGGCGGCTCGGTCACGATCGTCTCGTCGGTCACCCGGCTCAGGTAGCGGGCGATGTCCTGGGCTTCCTGGCCGTTGAGGGCCATGTGCGGCATTCGCCCGGACGGGTTCACCTTGAGTGGATCCTGAAGGTAGGCCGCGAGGGTGTCGGGGCGGTACTTGCTGCCAAGCGCGCCGAGGTTGTATTTTGCGGCCGGGCCAGCGGCTGTGCCCAGGCTGTAAATCGAGTCTTCCGGCTTGGTTTCGGGCTTCTCGTCCTCATCGTTGCGGGCAGCCTTTTTCGGAAGTGGGTCGGCGTGGCAGGCAGCACACCCGGTGACGCTGAAGAGCACCCGGCCCCTCTCCATGCTCTGCCGGTAGTCGTTGGAGACAGTCGGTGCCTTGGCTCGTGGGAGCGGTCTGCCGGCGAGCGAGACGAGGTACTGCACCACGGCGTACCGCTCGGCCTGGCCGGTTTTGTTGTCACTGAACATCTTCGGCATGGCGGTGTGTGGACGGAGTTTGGCCGGGTCGGCGAGCCAGGCATCAATCCATCCGGCGTAACTCCGTTTCGCCACTTCGGTCAGATTCGGGGCCGGGCGGTCGACGAGTCCTTTCCCCATCGCATCGCCAGCAACGGGTTTATGGCAGCGGACACAGGCCAGTTCCTCAAACTTGAAGCGGCCAAGTTCGAGTTGAACGTCTTTGGCGAAGGTGGCGGGCCGTTCGGTTGGGAGATGGCCGAAGAACTGGTGCGGAACCGGCTCGCGGCGGAACCCCGGTCCTTCCCAGAGCAATTCGACCCGGACAACACCACCGGGCGAAGCGAACGTCGCTTCAAAAGGCAGTACGCCCCCTTCGAGGGTCAGCTCGGCCCCGGTCTTCGACGTGGCATCTTTGTCCCCGCTGGTGACTGTGATCGCTTCCTTCCCGCCCACCCGGACGGTGAGGACGCCCCCCTGGACATTCGCAGCGAAAGTATACTTCCCCGGTCGCACAATGTTGATATAACCGGACCATTTCGCCGACATCAGCCCTTTCAGCCGGGGGTGCGGAGCCTCTCCGGAATTGAGGGTCAGGGCGACCGTGGGTTCGACCCGCGAAACTCCGGGGGGTGGTGGGCCTTTGTGGGGTTCGAGGTAGAAGGCGACGAGCCCGGGCTTGAGGTCCGAGGGATCGACAGCACGGGTGGTGGGGGCAAGAACGAGTAGCGCCAGGGCTGCGGGCAGAACGCGGTGGGTCATCGGCAGTGGGCCTGAGGAGGTTGCGATCCGGCGGGCAGGGGGGATGGTAGTGATTATCCCGTCCACTGGGCCGTTCGCAAGCGGAAACAGGAACAGAAGTTTTTGATTTTCCTCTCTCTTATAGAGGAACCCGCAGAGGCTGTCACANNAATCGTCTTTCCATAGATGCGACTGCCCTAGCGGGTTCCTGTATTAGCGGCCGATCCCTTGGATCACTCCTTCTTCAGCCCAGGCCCTTTGTCGTCAGTTTGGCGGTTCTCGATGTACCACCGATCACCGATCTTCTTGAGGAAGACTGCCCGATCTTTCACGTCCGGAAGTCCGACTTTGGCGGTGATGTCTCCGCCAGCTTCAGGGAACGTTCCCTGCCGATAAAACCGGCGGAGATCTTTGAGCACCTCCGGATCGTCAATCAGTTTTTCCCGGACATCCCGTGTGATCTGATTGAACGCCCGAGTGCGAGCGTCGGCAATGACCCGAGCCTGGAACTTCACCGGGTCGTCGGGGAGGCGGGTGTTGGAGGGTGTCTGGTCTGGGTTTTTGCGCTGAAAGTCCCGCAGCCGTGCAAGATCATCCGCGATCGTGGGCTCGAACTGCTGGGAGCGGTCAGCGACTCGGGCGTCAACAAACGCCGGATCAAGAAGGTGAGCCACAAGATAGTTGACGTCGCCGCGGTCGGCCGCAGCCAGGACCGATTCAAGAGCCTGTTTTGGGGTGGCCTGGGGGTAGGTTCTCACCCGATAGGGGAGCCCGAAACGAGGTGGAACCTCTTCGGGAGGTACGGGCCTCTCCTGAGCGGAAACAAAAGTGACGGCCCCAAGAACGGCAGCAAGGACAAGTACAGTTCGCATCGGCGGGCCTCCGTAACGGACGGAGCGGGGGAGCAGTCTCGTTAGTGTACCGGTTCCCCTCGATCCACTCCACATCGAATGATCGGAGGTGTTTCCTCTGGGGCACAGGGCGGACCGACCCCGGGACATATAATTCGGACATGGCAGGCAACACATTCGGCAAACTCTTTCGTGTCACCACCGCCGGGGTCAGCCACGGACCGGGATACCTGTGCATTATCGATGGCTGTCCGGCCGGGCTCGAGTTGTCGCTCGACGATCTCCTCCCGGACCTTCGCCGTCGCCGCCCGGGGCAGTCGAAACTGACCACCCAGCGCGACGAACCCGACATTCCCGAGATCTGGTCTGGTGTGTTCGAGGGGCGGACGGACGGAACCCCGATTGGAATCGTCTTCCGGAACGCCGATCAGCGAAGCGGGGATTACGGGGACATCAAGGACAAGTACCGTCCAGGTCACGCCGATTTCACTTTCGATGCCAAGTACGGATTACGCGACTATCGTGGGGGCGGGCGGAGCAGTGCCCGGGAGACGATCTGCCGGGTGGCGGCCGGTGCGGTGGCGAAGAAACTCCTGGCCCGCGAAGGGATTCGGGTGCTGGGATACGTCACTCGGGTTGGCAGCGAGACCGCCGACATCCCGGACCCCACCACGGTCACTCTGGAACAGGTCGAAGCGAACCCGGTCCGGTGCCCGGTCCCGGAGACCGCCATGCGGATGGAATCACTCATCGATGCCGCGCGGCTTGACCGCGATTCGGTCGGAGGGGTGTGCGAACTGGTGGCGGTGGGCGTCCCGCCGGGGCTGGGGGAGCCAGTCTTCGATAAGTTGAAGGCCGATCTCGGGAAGGCCCTTCTCTCACTTCCGGCCGTTCTCGGTTTCGAATACGGAGCCGGCTTCGCCGTCGCCGGGATGCGAGGTAGCGAATGCAACGATCTGTTCGTTCCGGAACCACCCCCCCCAACCCCCATTCCTGAAAAGGAAGGACGAACCCGTCGCATCCGCACCGCGACCAACCGTCACGGTGGGATGCTCGGTGGAATCTCCAGCGGCGAACCGATCGTCTGCCGTGTGGCAATCAAGCCGACCAGCTCGATCCCCCGGGCACAGCGGACAGTCACTCGATCAGGGGAGCCGACGGAAATTCTCGTGAAGGGCCGTCACGACCCGTGTCTGTTGCCGCGGTTCGTCCCGATGGGCGAAGCGATGATGGCCCTGGTCCTGATCGACCACCTGTTGCGGGCGAGAACCAGTCGATTGGATTGACGCCCCACCAAGTAATTACTCTCATACAGGAACCCGCTGAGGGTGTCGCATCCCAGGCGGAAAAGTAGGTCACTCGCTCCGCGAGTGACCGTTTCTGGAGCGGATTGTCAGTCGGCAATCGTGCAAGGATTCGATTGGCATCGGTTGAGNNGAGTCGCCTACTTTCACCTACGCCGACAGCGAATGGGACAACCTTCGCGGGTTACTGTATCAGATGACTCGGTCGCACTGCCTGTCCCTGGCATTGACTCGCTCTTCCTCACACCACCGGAATCATGCCTGACAACGACCCTCGCGTCTTCTTCGCCGCGGAACGGACACTGCTGGCCTGGGTGCGGACTGCCCTCGGGCTGATCGGGCTCGGATTCGTGGTGGCCCGGTTCGGGCTATTCCTGCGGCTCGTCCGCCCGTCTCAGGATGGTGATCATGGTCAGCACCTTCCGGCGGTCGCGCTTGGGGTGGCATTGTCGCTTGCGGGGGCAGCGGTCGCGGCACTGGCAGCCTGGCAACACCGGCGGTTCTGCCGCACGCTCGGACCGGCCGACTTGCCCCACGGATACCAGACCCAGGTGGGGCCAGTCTTCGGCTTCGGGGTGGCAGCGGCGGGTGCTGTGTTGGCGATCGAACTGCTCCTGTAAGACAAGCGATAGGAGATCGCTGACCCTCCATTATGGAGAGCCTTGGCTGGACCACCATGAGTAGATCAACCGGGCATGAGGTTGCCCGCGTGATTCTCTCATCCAACAAACTCCCGAAGGGAATTGCCATTTCGGACCGAAATCGTGTCCGACTCCTACCATAGATGCCAGGAGACCAGTCCTGGGTGTTTGGTTGGAGGGTGAGTGATGGCAGAGGACGGCAAACCCCGGCATCGGGTGGTGATCGTCGGCGGCGGGTTCGGCGGAATGCTAGCGGCTCGCGGCCTGGGCAAATCCGCGTGTGACATCACCCTGATCGACCGCCGGAACTTTCACCTGTTCCAGCCGCTTTTGTATCAGGTCGCGACCGGTGCCCTCTCCCCGGCGAATATCGCCGCGCCGTTGCGATCGATCGTCAGACGGCAGGCGAACACCCGGGTGATCCTCGGAGAAGTGAGCGGTTTCGACCTCACCGCGAAGACAGTCGAACGCCGCGGTGGTGAGCCGATTCCATTCGACACCCTGATCCTCGCAACCGGGGCGACTCACACCTACTTCGGTCACGATGAGTGGGCCAGCCTCGCCCCCGGGCTGAAGACAATCGAAGACGCGACCGAGATCCGTCGCCGGGTGCTATCCGCGTTCGAGCGAGCCGAGCAGGAGACCGATCCCGCGATCCGGGCGAGGCTGCTCACGTTCGTGATCGTGGGGGGCGGCCCGACTGGGGTCGAGATGGCCGGAGCGATCCGGGAACTCGCGGGTCAGACGATGCGGTATGACTTCCGGGCGATCGACCCCTGTATGGCCCGGATCGTGATCGTTGAGGGTCAAAGCCGGGTGCTGGGAGGGTTCCATGAATCGCTCTCTCGCAAGGCCCAGAGGTCGCTCGATAAGCTGGGGATCGAACTTCACCTGAACAGCCACGTCACCGCGATCACAGCGGATCACGTCGAGTACAGGCCGGAGGGCGGGACATCGCCGCCAATCACGATCCCGACGGAAACCGTGGTGTGGGCAGCCGGAGTGAGGGGATCGATCCTGGGGAAGATGATCGCCCAGGCGGCCGGCGGGGTGGAGGTGGACAAGGCGGGGCGGGTGGCGGTGCAGCCGAACTGCACGATCGGAACCCGGTCCGATGTCTTCGTGATTGGCGACCTGGCGTGCTACAAGACGCCGGAGGGTAAGATGCTCCCAGGGGTGGCACCGGTGGCGATGCAACAGGGTCAATATGTGGCGCGGGTGGTGGCTGCTCGGGTGGCGGGGGATACGACCGATCTGGGGCCGTTCAAGTACTGGGACAAGGGGAGCATGGCGACCATCGGCCGGGCGAAGGCGGTGGCCGAGACGGGAGGAATCCGAATCAGCGGTTTGCTGGCGTGGCTGGCTTGGCTATTTATTCACATCCTGTATCTGGCCCAGTTCGAGAACCGGGTGCTGGTTCTCTGGCAGTGGATGTTCAACTACTTCACACGCAACCGAGCGGCCCGTCTGATCACCGGCGAGATGGCTTTGCGCCCGAACGACCCGAACCGCGGCCTCCCACCCGGCGCAACGGTGGTGAAAGCGTGAGGCGACTGGTAGCAGAAAGCACGTGCGCGCAGTTCCGTGATCGAGTCCGTTCGACCGGTCAACTTCTCCTCATCGATCCCATCGACCAGCACCTGGACTTGTGTGGGTGGCCAGTTCTGCCGAGAGGTTCGTCTTCCCGATCCCCAGGTCGCCGGTCACAACTGCGACCCGCTTCCTGGGCGGTTGCTCGCTGCATGAGGATCGAAGGAGGACTAATCGCAATACCGTTGCACGAGAAGGATTGCGGGCCGAAACAGCGACGTAAGACGAGGTACAGAATATAGTTGCGCTGCGTATATGCCTTACCAATGCCGGGCCGCCACGGAGGGCGGCCCCTACGAANNCTCGTGCAACGGTATTGGGACTAATCGGGAGTTGAGTTCCCTCGGTACGAGAGTTCGAGCGACTGGAGGAGGGAAACAGCCTGACCAAAAGACCTTACAGCTACCGGTTTGCACCCGGGGGAAAGTGTCCCTGCCCACCCTGCCACTTGCGGCCTGACTTCTTCATGCGTTATCCTCTCCATTGTGGCAGCCGAGTTCGGGTGCCGGTCGCGCGAGGGTCGGTGATGCGAGGTCAATTTACACTGGAATTTTGGCGAGATGGAGATTGGTACGTTGGGCGATTGCTTGAGGTTCCCGGGGTATTCAGCCAGGGCGAGACGATGGAGGAATTGCGGGAGAACATCCAGGATGCTTATAACGTGATGGTCATTCAGGACCGGTCCCCAGCCCCGCCCGCCGCCGAAAGGCAGCCGATGGAGTTGGAAGTGTGAAACGGCTGGATCTCATCCGGGAGCTTGAAGAATCCGGGTGTGAACTCGTCCGGCATGGTGCGAGGCACGACGTGTACCGCAACCCGGCTACTAGGCAACAAGCCCCAGTGCCGCGTCATCGGGAGATCGCTGAAACACTTTGTAAGGTGATCCGCAAGCAACTTGGACTGGAGACTGAATAACGGCTCAAGGTCGGATGGAAAAGCGCGAGGCAGGTTACTCAGGTCCGAAAAGCACTACTTACGAAAGGTAAACTAAATGCCACCGATCGAAGGGCTTTCAATTCAAGGTCGTAACAGAATTTTGCGCATCGATCGGATCGACAGTCATACAGTACGTGTCCGTGTTCATCATCCTGTTTCTGGAGAAGGCCGCACGGCAGATGTGCCATTACAGCAACTACGAGATGCAATTGATAGTATTTGCAGTGGCTTAGATATTCGTCTCAATAGCCTTGATGGCTCTATGATGGCTGAATTCTCAGCTAGCCAGCTCGCCAAGCGGCATGACCGTCCGGGGTGGTCAAGCGTATGGGTTCGGCCGCACAAGTTAGACGGGAGTCAGCGAGGGGGTAACGGATGGTTCATCAATGTTCAAAACCCAGCCCTTCAGACTCTTATAAACCAAATGGCAATATAAGTTGTCAGGCGATCACTCTGCCGCACGTGAGTGGAGTGATGGCGCTGCTTCTGGCAGCGTTTCCGGCCGCGCCCGCCGAGGCCGTCATCAAGGCCGTCCGCGACACGGCGAAGCACCCGGAACCAGACCGTCGGCCGGACAACCGCTGGGGTCATGGGGTTGTCCAGATCAAGGCAGCCCACGACCACCTGAAAGATTCTTACCCTCCGCTGGGTTGATACGCATGGCCGGCTCACCGGATCTCGCGAACCCCAAGCTCAGCCCGGCACTGGTCGCCCGGTTGATGGGCCTTCCCGCGTCGGAAGTCGTCCGGGTGGTGCTGATGCTCGACGTGCCAAGCCTACTATCCACCGGCCGTCGACTCACTCCCACCGAGCGGGCGCAGGCCCTCGCGGACACCCGGGCGACGACCACCCGCATGCTCCACGAACTACGGACCACGCTCGATGCTGTTGGCGCTCGACCCGCAGACGGCGGAGGGCTCGCCCCGCTTGGAGCGGTTGTAGTGGATGTGCCCGCAGGAGGGGTTGGAAGACTGGCAGCGGCAGATCAGGTTCGAGCGATCCTTGGCGACCAACCACTTGCCCTCCCCGATGCTGGCTGACCGTGACACACTCGACCCGATCCCCGCCGCCCCATGTCGGCTTGTCGCTCCCGATCATCGAGACTTGTGGGATTTTGTCGAGCACCTGAGCGCGGCCGGCACACCCTTTGCTTGCTCTCTTTCACCAGGCAAATGAAGAAATCTTCCCACTCGGTCACCACAAGCTATCGAGGGCCATACCATGCAGACGACCCACGTCAAAAACGATGAGTTGTCCCGGATCGCTCCCCTCAATACCCCGAACCTCCCAATTTTGGTCGAGGACACCGACACCGCCGACCTGATCGATCTGTGGAGGGATCTCGGCGGCAGCGACTGACCGTGTAACCCTTTCACTCCGGCTGACAACCCTCGTGTATGTCTTACCCACCAGCCCGTCTGGTGGGTTCTTTTTTACCTGCCGTAACCGAGCGTGCCTGAATCCCGGTGGACGGCACTCGGTCAGTCCCACTGGCGAATACGATCGACGACTGCAAGCAAGTCATTGCGGCGTTTCTCGATCAGTGCAAACAGGGCCAGGATGGCGGCCCCAGGACGATACCGCAGACGTACCAGAACCACTTCTGATTTCGATCAGAGGTTGGGATCGCGGATCTGGCAGGGCGGCCGCGAATTACGCTGTCAGACCGATGCGATCGTCGAATTGCCCCAGCGGCAACAAGCCGGCATCTGAGGTGAGCGGGGCGTCGGAAACCTCGACTTGAATGGGCAACGGCTCGTAGAAATCGAAGTTGTACAGCGACCCAGATTGGGGACGAACGATCTGACTCCGGTGTCGTTGCCAGGCGTTTGGTACACAATCTATGGACGAGCACGGGAACGAATCGGTCATCTCATCCGCTTTCGGTTGCGCCTAAACACAAGTGACCAGGAAAACACCCCAGGAACTCAATCCCCCTCACCCCGTGCGAGAGCCCGGCCCGGTGGCTACAATCGGAATGATCAACCGATGCGGATTGCAGTGACTACAAAATTTGGATGTGTCCAGGATCAACACCGTGTTTTGGCGTCGTCTGGGTCTCCGGGGTTTGGGCCTGAGCGGAAATGGGGAATTCATAAGGTGGGGATTGGTCCGGCACGAACGGCCCCAGGAGGGCCGAATGCACCAGCAACCGCTTCCTTCTCTGGCAGGCAACTTCACCCATTAAGGTGACCTGAATGGTCCTTCCCGATGACATCCAAGAGCAGTGAGGGATTGGGCATCTGGCCGCAGGGTCCAAGGTCGAAACGGTGTCACGGAACGGTTGGAAACCGTTTCCTTGAGTGAAAACAGGAGGCAGTTGTGACGACCCCCACCCAAGACCCCTGGAACTCGGCACAATTGGAACGTCCCCGAGAACCGCGTGAGACAGCCGAAGCGGGGCAGCGCAAAAAGTGTCACATAATAGATTTGGCAGAATGGTCGAGGATCGCACATGCCGGGTTCCGGGTGCCATGTCCACCGCTTGGGTCGACATGCATGAATCGCCACAGGAGCATTTCGTCCGCATGCCCACGCAAAGCCGTGGGAATGGCACCCGGCAGAGTGTCCGAGTGTTGCCGAAGCGGGGCAACGCCGAAAGTGTAACAGAATAGATTCGTCAGAGTGTCGTATCGTGATCCGGCTTGGTCACCAATCCTTGAGCTGTAACCGATACCCCGGCCTTCGGCCTGGGCTGGAGGAAACGGCTTTTCGGACCAATGATTCGGATCGCACGCCACATCCCGGTGGTGGTCCTGGATGAGTCCTTTTAACTGCTGACTGCTGAGTGCCAATGGTCAACTTGCCGGATCATCACCCAACCGTCGCGAACCCGGAGCCCGTCGTGCCGTACCGATTCTCTCCCCTTGTTCTTCTCGTCTGCGGGATCGTATTGGCTGGCCGTACGGCCGCCCCGCCACCCGCACCGACCGACACGCCCGCCTCAGCCGACCCCCGGCTCGCGGTCGAACTATTCGCGGCGGCCCCGGACATCGTCCACCCCATTGCTGCCGACTTCGATGCCAGGGGCCGACTCCTGGTCGTCGAGAGCCACACCCACTTCCGCCCCGCCAACTACGTCGGCCCGAAATATGATCGCATCCGGATCATTGAGGACACCGACGGAGACGGGAAAGCCGACAAATTCACCACCTTCTTCGAGGGAACCACCGCGACGATGGATGTGGCGGTTCACCCGGACGGGTCGGTCTACGTCGCCAGTCGCAGCGAGATTCTCCGACTCCGCGACACCAAGGGCGATGGCGTGGCCGACGAGAAGACCCGGATCGCGTTCCTCGATACCGCCGGGAACTACCCGCACAACGGTCTGAGCGGACTGGCGTTCGACTCTCGCGGCGACCTGACGTTCGGGCTAGGGGAGAACCTCGGTGCCGGGTACAAACTGATCGCTGCGGACGGCTCGATCCTGACGGGTGGCGGCGAGGGGGGGAACATCTTCCACTGCACCGCCGATGGCCACAATCTCCGCCGTGTGGCGACGGGCTTTTGGAACCCGTTTGGCGCTGGCCGCGACATCTTCGGCCGGCTCTTCGTGGTCGACAATGACCCGGACTCGTCGCCCCCGTGTCGTCTGGTGAAGGTGGTGGAGGGTGGGGATTACGGGTTCCAGTTCCGTTACGGCAGGGCCGGTCGGCACCCTTTTCAAGCGTGGAACGGGGAACTCCCGGGCACCCTCCCGATGGTCTCTGGAACGGGCGAATCACCGTGCGAAGTCATTAGCTACGAATCGGACGGGCTACCGGCCGAATATCGTGGGAGCCTGCTTGTCCCGGCGTGGGCAGACCACCGAGTCGAGCGTTACATCCCGCGTCCGCTCGGGGCGGGGATCACATCTGACCGCACACCGTTTGTCCAGGGCGGGAAGAATTTTCGACCATCCGGTCTGGCAGTCGCCGCGGATGGGTCGCTCTTCGTGACTGACTGGGTGTTGCAGAACTACGAACTGCACGGGAAAGGGGCGATCTGGCATGTCCGGTCGAAGGACGCGAAACCGATTGCGCGGCCGACCGATCCGAAGCAAGCCCTTCTCAGTCTGCACCGGCCAACCCGGGAGGCCGCCGCGCGGACGCTGGCCCGGGACGTGAACGGTCGCGAGTTCCTCCGCGGGCAACTGACTGCGCGAGAGGTCCGGGTGCGGGCTGCCTCACTGACGGCACTCATCAATGCCGCAGACGACAAAACCGACCTCGCTGCGCTTGCCCGCACAGACGGCGAGTTCGGCATCCGTGAGATGGCTGTGCTTGAGATGGTGAAGCGTGGGATGGACGTGTCTGCGTTCGCGGCCGCCGACCAACCCGCTGGAGTGCGGGCCGAAGCGCTCGCCGGTGTCCGCGGGAAGGAGGCGGAAGCACGGTTGCTCGCACTTTTGGTCGATCCGGACCCCTTCCTCCGTCACGCGGCTGTCCGCCGACTCGCTCAACTGCCCGACGTTCTGGCCACACTCGACCCGCATGCCATGAAAGATGCGAAACAGCGGATCGGTGTCTTGCTGGCATGGCGGGCGACCGGGCGGGCCGACTCGACCCGGGTTCTGGACGGGTTCCTGTCCGACGCCGATCCGGACGTCCGCCACATGGCAGCGAAATGGGTCTCCGACGAGAAGCTGGTGGCGTTTCGCTCGAAAATCATCGAGATGCTCAAGGACACGACCCTTGATACCCGTGGGTTCCTGGGTCTGACGACAGCACTCGCCCGTCTCGATGACAAGCCGGTGAATGAAGACAGCCTGGCCGGGTACTTCGTCACGCGACTGGCCGACCGGACGGCTCCCGCTCCCGCCCGACTGATGGCGCTGCGGGCCGTCCCTGCGACCTCCCCGAAACTTCCTACTGCCCTATTGCTGGAACTGCTCAGGCAGGATGACCCGGTGTTTCGCATTGAGGTCTTGCGAGCGATGAAAGATCGGGCCGATCCCAAGGCAGCGGGACCGGTCCGGGACCTCGCCCGGGACGCTCGCCAGCCGATCCAGGTCCGCGCTCAGACCCTGGTCACACTGGCTGCGCAAGGCCAAACGGACGGGGATTTCCTCATCGGACTGGCCAGTGGAACCGACTCCGTCCTCCGCCACGAGGCCCTGCGGGCGCTGGTCGGGGCGAAACTCACCCCCGAACAACGGACGACGCTGGAGACGACCACGAAGGCAACACGTGATTCGTCGGATCTGACCGCCCGAGTGCTGGGAAAGCCATTCTTCACCGGCCGCCCAACCGCGACGGACACCGAAGCCTGGCTCAAACGGCTGGACGGTCCGGCCGACCCGGAGGCCGGTCGGCGAGTGTTCGAGCACACTGCGGTCGGCGGGTGTTTCCGCTGCCACCGGGTGGATGGCCGGGGTGCGGATGTCGGCCCGGATTTGAGCCTGATCGGACGGACCGAGCGACGGTGGATCGTGGAATCGATCCTCCAACCGGCCGCAGTGGTGGCTCCGCACTACCAGGCGTGGAAAGTCGAGACAGCCGACGGGCGGATTCGGACGGGGCTCCTCGTTCACACCCAACTCGACGAGTCGGTGTACGTGGACGAGACGGGCACCCGGTTCAAGGTGCTGACGGGGGACGTCCTCTCGACCACCCCAGCGCGGGGGTCGCTCATGCCGGACGGATTACTCGACCGACTGACCGACCAGGAAGCCCGGGATCTGGTGGCATTCCTCGCCTCACGGAAGTAGGACCACAGGGACAGCCGGGCCGCCACGGAGGGGAGCGGTCCCGAAGACATGTCAGCTTTTTTCTGCCGCTCGACTTATGATTAATTTCAGGTGTTCGATCGTCCATGTACGCCCAGAATCACCCGGAATGTCAGGTTGAGCCGCTCGTGGACTTCTTTTGCGGTCTTTGGGATCTGGTGGACCCAGTTGTGCTGAGTCGCGCCGCGCATGATGAGCAGGCTCCCGTGCGTCAGTTCGATCTGCCGCTTCCGGTTCTTCTGCTTTTTGTGCCGGAACTGGAACGTCCGGGTTCCGCCGAGGCTCACCGAGCCGATCACCGGATTCTCGCCGAACTCCGGTTCGTCGTCGCTGTGCCAGGCGACGCTGTCTTGTCCCGTGCGGTAGCGGTTCAAGAGCACGCTGTTGAACGTGACCCCGGCCAGGGGCTCGATCGCCCGTCTCACTTCGAGGAGAGCGGGCGTCCAGGGTTCCGGGACGTTCTCGATCCCCGAATAGTGATAGATTGTCCCCTCGTCGCCGTACCATGCCGTGAGTCGGGGGAGCGGAATGTCGCGGCCATAGAGCTGGATGGAGTCTTGCTGCCAGGCGATAGTGTCTCGGAACTCCTGGAAGAGGCGGTCCACATCTCCCCCGGCAAAGAAGGCCGGGTAGAAGATCGCATCGCCGTCCGACAGGTCAAGGGTTTGAGCGGGATTCATCGGGATTCAGGGTGGGAATTGGGACCAGCCTCTCACACCAGAACCGCCTTGATCACATGCACGTGCATGTCGGTCATACGGCGGTCGGTGCCATCGAGGCGGACCGTCAGTTTCTCGTGTTCGATCCTCATCAGGTACAGGATCGTCGCGTGCCGGTCATAACAGTGAGTCTTGCTCTTGGCCGCTTGTCATACCCATCCTTCTCCCCGACGTCAGCTTGCCCCGGGACCGGTCTTTTTGCCTGGTACGGTCTTCGATTTATCGAATAATTCATCAGCACTGGGACCACCGGGGAGTGGGGAGGGCTTCTTCACTTCCCCGCCGCACCCGGCAGCGACGATCACAATCAGCCAGAGTACGATGATCCGTTTCATGAGTCTCTCCGGGGTCAAAAATCGGGGGACACGACCACCCCGTCGTTGCGCCCGGCCAGAAACCGGATGACGTTCGGGTCCGACCCATTCAGGAAGAACCGGACCGACCCGTCGCAGAAGCCAAACATCGCCCCATTTGGATGGCGGCTACTGAACGCCTGAGGGGCCGTACCATTGACTTCCGCGGTGGCGTTGTCCACATACCACATGACATCGCTGATGCGGACCGATCCGGAGCTTGAACCAGGCGCGACCCACCCTTCCATCCCGGCCCAAATGCACGCGGTTTGCCCGCTCTGCTCGTCGTATTTACACTCCCCGATACAGAGGGTGTTACTCGACCCGTCGGTGATATCCGTGATTCGGATGTAACTATTTTGAAAGAACACGCCGCCGAAGTCCATGTTCACGGTGATGGTCGGATATGTGTACGGGCCAGCGACCCCGCGGTAATTCGACATCGCGTGGTTGTTCCGGATCGGATTCAGGTCCGGGCCGGTGTCTGAGGGGCAGCGAAAGAGCTTCAGCGGAGTTTGGCTCAAGAAATTCGGAACGTCCGAGGGCATACAACTCTCGACCCCGCCGCCGAAGCGGGTGTTTTCGGCGACTCCCATCTGATCAGCCAGAGCCCCCTGTTCGGTATATGGCAGCACGAAGGACGACCATCCCCAGGCGGCATTGAAGCAGTCCGGGTACAGGTTAATGTAGGGGGCTGGAGTGTCGAACCCCGGAGGGAACGACTCTCGCACCGAGTGATAGTTGTGCAACCCGATGATGATCTGCTTGAGGTTATTCGCACACTTGATCCTGGCGGCGGCCTCCCGGACCTGCTGGACGGCAGGTAGCAGCAGGCCGATCAGGATGGCGATGATGGCGATCACGACCAACAATTCAACCAAGGTAAAACCGGGGTGCGTGACCACCCGGAACCGAGACCCGATGTGGGCACGGCGCGGTCGGCAGAACATGTATGACACCTCCACGGATCAGACACGCCCACAGCGTCCTGGCGAGTCAGGAATGAAATGCGGCGGAGCCACGAGAGGGGAGATAAATGAAAGATTAATGATTGGGGGTGAACCCTGTCAAGTCACTTCCGACAAAAATCCTTTTCTGTGGAACGAACCTGAAAATGGCAAGTGTAGTTGAAAACCGCTGTTCGATCCAAAGGCGGATGTTTGCCATCTCAGAAATCAGGGAATTGTCAGATAATTGCTACTTGTTACACTGTCTTGATTTTCAGCTCACGAGAGCTCATCCGCCGCTCAGCTTTCATCCTCCCTTTCCTCGAAGGCGTCCTTTCGCCTCACGAGTCCGTTCCTCGTTTCCTGTGAAGGTAAGTGACCCGCCCGCAGCACCACCGGTTGGGTAGGCGGGCTGAGTGGCGTGGCGATAGGCTTCGACTCGCCGATGAGCGAGGATATGGTGGCCGCTGCGCCGGTCTCGTTCGGCCCGGATTGCGGCTACATCGACGGGACCCACCACAATCTTCTCCCCTGGCCCTGGGTCGGCCTGGGCGAGGATCCGCCCGTCGTGGTCAACGAGCATACTCCCGCCGGGCCACGAGAAGGGCGGGTAATGTCCCGCGCTGGCACCCTGGTTTGCAGCCACGACACACGCCACGTTCTCCAGCGCCCGGCAGCGATTCACCACCGTCCACCAATCCATCGGCGGGGTGGCTCCCCACGGATCCATGTAGGCCGACACCCGAATCAGAACCTCCGCCCCCTGGATCGCGAGTTCTCGGATCGCCTCCGGGAAGAGCCAGTCGTAGCAGATTGCACACCCCAGGACGCCGATCTCGGTCGCCACAACGGGGAACATCGGGTCGACATATCCAGGGATATCGTGCGGGCTGGCATGCACCTCCCACGGCAGCCACGGGTGAACCTTCCGATAACGCGACAGCACCCCGTCCGGGCCGATGAGCACGGTCGTGTTGAATACGCACCCCGGGTAACGATGGTCGATTTCGAGGAAACTCCCGCTCTGGATGTAGATTCCCAGATCGCGGGCCTTGTGGTGGTAGCGATCGGTGTGTTCGTTAGGAACGGTGACTGCGAGGTTGTCGGCCAGTTCCTCCACCGTTTCATAGATCGGCGCAGCGTGAGCGAACTCGGGAAAGACGACCAGTCGCACATCACCAAACGGCCGATACCCGATGACGGCCCGGTCGATCATCCCGAGCATGTGGTCGACCCGATCGGCGATGCCGTTCCGGTGCGACGGGTTGGGAAAGTCGGTTTGGCATGCGGCAGCGAGGTAGCGCGTCATATAGGGGTTCTCCGGGGAGAGGTAGACGCACCTTACGACCCCCGCCCTGTCCGGCAACACGTCGCTGTAATGATCCGATCGATCTGGCCTATCAGTCACATTCCGACACGGAGAGAGCCCACCCGAAGTTGGGTGGGCTCTCGGTTTCGAGTCGCAAGACACTTTGTCGATTACCCGATCCCGCTGCCGAACCCTTCTTCGTCCTTCGCGACCCGTGCCTTGGCCGCCGGGGCGTCGGTCGTCTGGAAGTGGGTTCCCTTCGGGGCGGAATGGGCACTGTGCGGTCGGACCGCTTTACCGCCCATTTCGGCGACCACCGTTCCGTAGCTCACCGGTGTGTCGTCACCATCGTAATCGTACTCATCGTAGGTGCAGACGTACCCGGGCTGCCTGGCCCGCTCTTTCTCCTCCTGATACGCTCGCACCACCGCCGCCTGGATCTGCTCCCGGGCGCCGCTATGGATCGGGTGGGCGATGTCTGCGTGGAGTTTCGCCCGGCCATCCGTGTCGCGGGTCGCCCGGGACTCGTCGAGCCGGAACCCGCACTGGTTGCAGAATCGTGATCGCAGATGGTTCTTGCAACCGCACTTGTTGCACCGGTCGGTCAGTTTCCGACTCGGCATGGCGACGAAGATTCCCTTCGTCCCCTCGATGATCTTCAGGTCCCGGACCACGAAGGCGTTGTCGAAGGTGACCGAGCAGAACGCGAGCAACCGCTCGTTGTTCTCCTCACACAGCTTGATGCGAACTTCCGTGATGACCACCGCGGGCCTCCTTCAAGCGGGATCGACGTGTAGGGTGCGGACGACGAGGACTCGTGAGTCGGGTTCCCCCGGCGGGGTGGCGGCCTGGAACGCTCCGGCCACCCGGGCGGCGTCCTGTCGGTCGCGGCAGACGGCAAAAACCGCCGACCCGCTGCCGGACATCAGGCACCCGGCGGGGTTCACACCGGCGAGGCGGCAATACACTGCCTCCACAATCGGGGCAAGATCGAATGCTGGTGACTGGAGCCGATTGAACAACGCACGACCGAGGGCCTCCGGGTCAGCAGCCCGAAATGCGGCTCGGACCGCCGCCCCGGTTGATGGCAGCTCGGGTACGGCCAACCGTCGATACACTTCAGCAGTTCCCAACCCCACGGGTGGGAAGACGAGAACGATGTGGAACGGCTGCGTGACCGATTCCGGAGCGACAATTTCGCCGCGACCGGTACACCACCCGGCCGGGAGGTTCAGGAAAAAAGCCACGTCCGACCCGACCTCAGCCGCGATGGTGGCAAGATCGGGTTTCGGCAGATCGAGGCCCCAGATTCGGTTCAGCCCCACAATGGCTGCCGCGGCATCGCTCGACCCACCAGCCAGCCCCGCCTGCGTCGGGATTCTCTTGATCAGCCGGATGGACGACCCGAGATCGGATCGACTCACCCACTGTCGGAGTCGGTCCGCCGCCTTGTAGACCAGATTCTCAGGGCCGGTTGGAAGGCCCGGCGGGTCACAGGTGAGATCCAGTCGTCCGTCGATTCTGGGGTGGAGTTCGAGCGTGTCGTACAGGTCGAGAGCAACCATCAGGGTTTCGAGTTCGTGATACCCGTCCGGACGTTTCGCGAGAATTTCGAGGTACAGGTTCAACTTCGCCGGGGCAGCGATGACCACCCCGTCCGGCCCGGCGGAGAAGGTCGGGTGGCACGAGCCCGTAGCCCCACCCACGGGGGGGGTGATGGTGCGCGCGGTTACCACGATGGGAGTGCCCGGATGAAAGTGGGCGGAGACCGTCCGTGGTCGCGCGAGGTGACACACATCCCGAACCGTCCGTGGCTGCGGGGCGGGCCTTGTCCATGCTGGCCCGCGTACCCAGGGTTGTCGTTCAGAGCTGTCGAATCGGAGCGTAAACGAAAAATCCGACACCGTCAAGTGGGGGCGAATCAAAACTCAAGTCCTGGCACAGGCCCGGCCCGTTGGCGGGGCTGGTGCTTCCGTGGGTCGGCCGTCAGTCGTCCGGATTGATCGGGAGCGGGTAGCCCGGGATGCGGCTGCCGTAATCGGCTGGTCGGGGAACAAGCTTCAACTTGAACACCTTCCGTTCGCCGTTCCGATCAACCTCAAGCTCGATCATCGCTCCCGGCCGGTAGGTCGTAATCTGACTCACCACCTGGTTGAAATCGGTCGGGTGGAAAGATCCAATTCGCACGATCCGGTCATTGGCTCGGATGCCGGCTTTACCTGCTGGCATGTCCGGGTACACTTCGGTCACGACGCAGGTTCCCGTATCCGCCCGGATACCGACGGCTGGCTTTTCCAGCGGGCTCGGCAGGGGTGCGGGGGGTATCGGCGCAAGAACGGGCGAAAACGCGATCCATCCAAACAAGTAAGTCGTCAATCCGGACATGACCCCTCCTGGCATCGCTGCTGGGGCCGCGGACGAAAGCGACCCATCTATCACACATGGCCGATCTTCCAGCCCGTGTCAACGGAAAGACCGGAAAAATATTGTTTTTCCGATCGCCTGGGGGATGCCTGGGAAGTTCGCCCGACCGCCGATCTACGGCTCTTTCGGTTCCCCCGGGCGAGCGCCAAAACCTGGGGGGAGGCGAAGAATCTCCGGATCGAGAATGAAGAGTTGTCGTTTGCCGGGCAACTCGGCGGCATCAATGAAAACCTTGTCCCGCTGGCGGAACACCTCGACCACTGCGCGAGCAGCCAACCGCGATTCGATGAAAAATCGCCGCTCGGCCAACAACCGGCTCCGACGGTCGGCGATGTCCCGATCCACTGCCTCGGGATTTTCCTTCCGCTGTTTGATGCGCATCGACCGCTCGGTGGTCAGTGCGTCCTCCTCCTCCGGCGTGAGCTGAGTCCGAGCGCGATGCCAGGCCAAAAAGGCATTACTCGTGGCCCTGGCGTCCACGGTTTGCCTGTGGGACTCTGTCTCGGCCTGGCGGATGACCCGCTCGACCTCCTCTTCCTTCCGGCGGCGAGCCCGTGTGGCGTCGCCCTCGGCCTCGTTCACGAGTCGATCGCGTTCCTGGATCGCTTTCGCAACAGCGTGATACTCCGACACGACCTCCGGCGGGGGGTGCAGGTCGTGGAGTGTGAATCCATCGAGCCGGACCCCGACCCCACCAGGGGCGACCTCGGCTAGCCGGTGGCCCAGGCGAGCGAGCGCGTCCCGCTCCAACCCCGCCCGGTAGACCGTGAGCAACTCCAGAAATCGGTGCCCAGCAACCAGTTCGCGAAGCACCGATTCCGCCGCCGATCGAATCACTGCGTCCGGATCCGCGACTCCAAACAAATACCTCCGCGGTTCGTCGATGCGATACCGGACAGTGGCCAGGATCTCGACCAGATCTCCGTCGCCGGTGATCATCACGGCCTCATCTGTCAATCGGGCGATACCCTCAGCGTGTGAGCTTGACCACCCCAGCCCGGCATCCGACCCACCAGGACGGCGAACCCGGCTTGGTTCGGGTGGGCTGGGCAAGCCGACCGCTCTCTGGTCGTCGGTCAGTCCCCGGAACCCGACCTCGACGGTGCGAATCTCACCAGGTCGCAGACGGGTCACCGTTTCCACCGGCCACGGCCAGCGCGTATGCAATCCCGGCCCCAGGTCCGCAACCACGGCCCCAAACCGCCTGACGATACCCACCTCCCCAGCCTCCACCTGGACGAGTCCAGAGGCGAGCCACCCAAGGACGGCGACAACCCCCACGACCCAGGTGATCGGCTTCCACCGGTGGGTGATCGCGTGGAGCACATCGTCGAGGTGAACGGTATTCAGCCAGCGGTCAAACGCGATGGTCGAAGCCCGGATATGCGACAGGGTCGGGCTCGTTGCAACCCTCTCGAACCCGAGCAATCGCATGGAATTGAGCAAGACGAGCAACGAGCCGAGTTGGTGATAGAGCGCGCCGACGAGTGGAGCTTTCTCATACCACCCCGGCGCAGTTGCGACAACTGGCCAGATCCACCCGGTGAGGACGATCCCGACGAGATTCACTCCGAACCCGAACACAAGGATATTCTGGCGGATGACGCGGACCATTTCGCGGGAGAGTCGGACCAGCAACGGGAGCGGTTTCAAGGGTTCGCCCATCAAGACGATGTCCCCGGCCTCGGCAGCGACATCCGTCCCTGACCCAATCGCGATCCCAACCCCAGCCCGGGCCAGGGCTGGAGCGTCGTTGATCCCGTCGCCTACGAAAGCGGTTTGAGGTTTCGAATCTCGCGTTTCGCGCTCTGATGGCTGTCTGGGGTTGGATCGCTCCTGGGAAGCGGACGATTCAAATGTCGAGACCCACTCCGACTTCTGCGCAGGCAGCAATTCGGCGTGGACCTCCGTCAACGGAAGTTGCTCGGCCACGGTCCTGGCCACCGCCGCTCGATCGCCAGTCAGAAGGGTGATGGACGCAATCCCGATTGCCCGGAGATCCGCGAGTACCTGAGCAGCCTCAGGACGGACGCGGTCGCGGGCTCCGATTCCGCCGAGGATCACACCGTTTCGGGCAACCAGAAGTGAGGTCTGGCCGGCCGCATCCAGTCGGTCAAGGAGTGTGATCGCCTCCGGGGAGACGGCAATGCCCTGCTCTTCGAGGAGTCGGCGCGTGCCAACCACGATTGTCGATCCGCCAACCGTGGCCGTTACCCCACCGCCAGGCTGCGCCTGGAAGGTCTCGACCGCCGGGACGGTGAGGTGGCGGGCTGCCGCTTCCCGGAGGATGAGCTGGGCGAGTGGGTGTTCGCTCCGCTGCTCAGCGGTCGCGGCAGCGGAGAGAACCTCCTCGGCGGTCGCGGAACAGAGCCCGATGACCTCGCCGAGTTCGAGCTTGCCCTCGGTCAGGGTTCCGGTTTTGTCGAAGGCGAATGCGGTGACACCAGCCAGGCGTTCGAGTGCCGCTCCGCCCTTGATAAGTACCCCCGTCCCGGCAAGTCGGCCGAGTGCTGCAATCACCGCTGCCGGGGTGGCCAGGATCAACGCGCACGGGCAAGCCACGACCAGCACCCCAAGGGCGGGGTAGGCGGCAACCCGGGCGGCGGCATTCCACCCCGGCCTGGGGATGCCGGGGGGCGGCGACCCGCTCATCTGGTAGAGGACATTGCCGACGAACGTGAGGAGGGTGAGGGCGAGCACAGCCGGGAGGAAATACCGGGCGAGTCGGTCGGCGTGGCGTTCGAGGGGAGCCTTGTCCTTGAGGGCCGCAGCGGTCAGTTCAAGAATCTGCCCAGCGACTGTCTGCTTCGCGACCTTCTTCGCCTCAACGGTCACGGACCCGTCCACGACAATGCTACCGGCGAGCACCTCGTCTCCGGTCCCTTTTTCCAACGGCAGGCTTTCCCCGGTGAGGGCCGACGCATCCACCGCCGAGCGGCCGTCGACCACCACCCCATCGACTGGCACCCGCCCCCCGGGCTTCACCACCACCCGATCACCGACCAGAAGGTCGGCCGTGTAAGTGCGAACTTCCTCTCCGTCGCGGAGAACCCAGCAGCGGCTGGGGAAGAGTTCGGCGAGTTTCCCAAGAGCCCGCTGGGTGCGCGCGAAGGTGTAAGCCTCCAGACACTCCCCTGCGAGGCCGATGAAGACCACCTCGGCGGCAACGAGTTCTTCCCGGAGGATGATCGCAGCGAGGCAGGCAACGGCAAGAGCGAGGTCGGCTCCGATCCGGCCCTCAAACAGACTTTCGAGGGAGTTGTAGAGCACACGGGCACCGCCAATGACGGCAGCGATTAGCGCGAAGCGATAACCGAAGAGTTGCGGGGTCCAGGAGAACGTCTCAACACCCTGACCCTTGAGCCACCCGGCAAGAAGCGGCCACAGGTCAGCAGCGAGGAGGACACCGACAAGGCTCGTCAGAGCGTAAAGCCCGAGCGGCGCACCGCTCCGGAAAGGGTCATCGGAGGTGTTCAGATCGCGGTGCATGGAGGGTGTTGTACGGGTGGGAACACCAATTCACCGCAGATGGGGGTGCTGACAGACAGAAAAAGACGATGCAGGGTGGCCGAGGGGCGCGAAAGTCCTGCAGCTTCAGCGGTTGACCAACCGGTCCCACACGCGGGTGATACGGCCGCGGGGGCTGGCGGACACCCGCCCCCCGGCCAGCCAGGCTCGGATATCGTCGGCCAGAGCCGCGGCCGTCGGATACCGGTCCTCCGGTCGCAAGGCCATTGCCTTGGAGCAGATCGCATCGAGATCCGGCGGGATTGCAGGGTTCACCTCCCGCGGGCGGCGAATCTGGCCGGTTAGTACAGAAGTTAGAGCATCCCGAAGATCGTCGACCTCAATCGCATATTGACCGGTCAGGATGAAAAAGAGGCTACCTCCGAGAACGTAAATGTCGCTTCGTCGATCGACTCGGGCTGCGTCGGTCGCCTGCTCTGGAGACATAAATCGGGGTGTGCCCATCACCGCTCCAGTATGAGTCAGGTCGGTTGCACCGGGGACGACTCCCTGGACTTCTAGTAGCTCCGCTGAATCGTTCGATCGACCTTCGGATCCGCCAGGGAGAAGGTTTCCCATCACCTTTGCTATCCCCCAATCGAGCACCACTGCCGAGCCATCCGATCGGATCAGGATGTTCGCGGGTTTGGGGTCCCTGTGGATGACCCCCTGCTCGTTGGCGTAGTGGATGGCGTCGCAAACCTGGGCCAGAATGTGGAGTAGTCGGGTGAAATCTGCATTCGTGCGACGGGGCATACCGCCACGGGCGTGGAACGCTGTGGCCGCGACGGATAAGTTCTTCCCCGCGATGTACTCCATCACGATGAAAGGGTGTCCAGTGCTCCCGTGGACTCCGTAAGTGTAGACCACAACGATGTTCGCGTGCCGGAGGTTCGCCATCACTTGCATCTCGCGAAGAAACCGAGTTTTCTCCTGTCGACTGGCACGATCGTTCAATTCCTTGATCGCGACCAGCCGACCGAGGGCATTGTCCCGGGCCAGGATGACTCGTCCGATCCCGCCACGACCAAGCTGCTGGACGGGCGTATAGCCTTGAATAAATTCTGGCTCACCAACCTGCCGACCTACCGAGGTCAGTGGGAGGTTTGTCTCGGTCCAGTCTGGCTGATCCGGTTCTGCTGGGCGTGTTGCAAAAGGATGGGCAGTGTGATCATGCGCTGCAGGAAGCCGCGACCCAGCGTAGGGTGTGGGTGGAGCCCCAACCCGTTCGGCGGGTGAGATCACCCGCGGCAACGCAACCGCAGTATTCTCCAACTTCGGAGGGCTCGGATCGGAGGGGTCTTGGACGGCGGTCAAAGCGTCGGCGGGGGCGTTCGGCGGGGCGGCCACGCTTTCGCGGGGTGGGGGTTGGGCCGGAGCGGCTCGCGTTCGCATGATCGTGGCGATGTTCGTCTTGTATTCGTCCGGGTGGGCTGCGATCAGCCCGCGATACATGGCCGCAGCCTTCTTCTCGTATTCGGCCGCTTCCGTCGCCTTCCCGAGCTTCTCGGCTGACTGGGCAAGGGCGATGTAGCAGTTCGCCTCCTCAGCCTGAAAGCGCGGTTGGGAGGCGTAGTCGGTGGAAAGATCCGCGAACATTTGCGCGGCATCGATAAACCAGTGGATCGCATCGTCGTCCCGCCCCATTCCACTGAGGATATGTCCGAGGTTCACGCACTGGCGGGCGACATGCTCGGCCATCGCATGGTCCTTGCTATTCCCCTCCCGCCACTGGCTCCGCAGCGCCATCACAGCCGCCCGTTGGGCTGCAGCGGGTTGGTCGGCGAGCCACCGTTCGACCGCGTCCGCCATCGCGATCGTGGATGCGAACCGCTCACCTGAGTTCAGGGCCAAGGCTTTCAGCACGATCGCTTCGAGCACGTCGTCTGCCAGCGGTCGGGCTGGCAGGTCTTCGCTCTTGGAAGTGAACGGACGGCGGACGGCCTTCGGGCTGGTCGGTGGGCGATCGCGACTTCCGTCCGGGTAAGGGGGCTGGCCAGTCAGGATCTCGAACAAGATGCCACCCAGCCCGTAAATGTCTGTCCTCTCGTCCTGCTCGGCGGGGTGGCCGGGGATCTGTTCCGGAGCCCAGTACAGCGGGGTTCCGCCTTTCGTCATGGTCACGGCGGCTTCATCGACTGGCTCAAAGACGGGCTCGGGTGCCACATTGGCCTCACCAGGTCCGGCGCGCAAGCGCCGGGCCAAGCCCCAGTCGATCACCAGGGTTTCTCCGAACGGCCCGAGCATGATGTTCTCGGGCTTCAGGTCGCGATGGATCACCCCCTGGCTATGGGCGTACGCAATCGTCTGACAGACGCTGAGGAACCGGGACAGCAGACCCCGGAAGGCGACGGCTTGCTCGGTAATCGTCAGCGGGGCCGATGGCCGACCCAACCCGCCAAACGCATGAAACCCACGAATTGCGTCCCGCAGTGTCTGCCCGGCGATGAACCTCATCGCGTAGAATGGCCGACCGGTCGGATGCCGGCCCAACCCGTACACCGGGACGATCCCCGGGTGTTCCAACCGTCCGGTGACTTCTGCCTCGAAGAGAAATCGCTCTCGATGTGCCTGAACGTCGGCCAGGTGATCGCGGATTTCCTTGAATGCAACCTCCCGGTGGAGCTCCACGTCCAGCGCCACGGACACCTTCCCCATACCCCGTTCGCGGTGCTCTCGAAGGTGCTGGAATCGCGGCCGGGGGGGACCATCCCAGGGAGGCGGCTCAATTGGTTCGCCGCTCGGGTGCTTTGTCTGGGTCTGACCGTCCGGGTCCACCCGCGGGGGTGTCTGAGTGCCCGTCGGCACACCAGATGTGGGGTGGTCCTCGGCCGCTCCTGACGAATCCGTTGCCAGTGGTGGCATCACGGACTCGGTAGGTTGTGAATCGGTGCATGCCATAAGAAGCAGGCCGGGTATATCGGGGTAGTCGCCGCCGGTGTCAGCGGTCCGGCTTGGACTCGCCTACAGGCCGGATCGATGTCCGTGTGATGCAGTGGTCGAATTGTTGAAGATTCTACTCGTGCCGTTGGAGAAAAGCGAGCAAGATGCAGGGATGAATCGGTCGGCTCTCTGACCGGCGAAGCGGGTGGTCAAGCATCCACGAGGCGTGTGAGGGCCTTTCGGGCGTTCTCCTGGCCCTGAGCAGCCGCCATCCAATACCACGCTATTGCAGTGGCTCGATCCTGCGTCACTCCCCTGCCGTTCTCGTACATCTGGCCGAGGTTGTATTGGGCGGTGCTGTCGCAGAGATCTGCGGCCCTGCGTAACCACTCAAGAGCCTTCCCGTCGTCCTGGTCTACTCCCCGGCCGTCCCGGTACATCAGGCCGAGGTTATTCTGCGCGCTGGCGATCCCGAGTTCCGCGGCCTCCCGATACAACTCGACGGCCTTGGCGTCGTCCTGCGGCACGCCTGCACCTTTCTCGTGGCAGACCCCGATCAGCAGCATTCCAATAGGGTGTTTCCGAGATGCCGCGCGTTGCCACTCCGCGAGCCGGGCGGAGGCCGCCTCGATCAGGTAGGGTGCTGTCGAGCCGCCTTTTGCACGATGTCGATCGTACTCTTGCAAAGCGGTCTGGAGTTGCTCGTCTTCCCGGATCATCACCTGATCCAGGACGGTCGATGTGCTGGCAACCAGGAGGTCGTCGAGACCGTGGATGAGTCGGTTCATATCGCTATGGAAGTCCGGATCTCGGCGAACCTCCAACCCGTTCCGGAAGGCCAACTCGCAAAGCGAGTCGGGGAGTTGGGTGGGTTTGGGCATCCCGGCCCGGCTGACAAGCACTGGGATCACCGGGATGTCGCGGGTGAGGGCGGTCTCGATCTCCAGCCGGACGAAATCGAGTGGGTCGTCGAGCCGACGGCCCCCGTCCTCACCGGTCACCGTTGCCCAGCTTGGGCCGATGACAGCCAGCAGTACTTGACAGTCTTCGACGGCCTTTCGGATCACCTTGCGGAAGTCGCAACCGAGCGGGATCACATCCACGTCGCGGAAGAGTACCTTCTGGTCGAAGTGCGCGCGGAGGCGGTCGAAGATACGGCCGGTCACATCGGCCGAATCGTCCCTGCGGTACGAAACGAATACCTTGGTCATGGGATGCGACGGTGTGAGGGCAACGGATGTGTGGTCACAGCCTGTTTCAGATTGTACCCTCTCCCAGGATGCGAGGACCAAGCGGACCTCCACGACAGCCAACTCCGGCCTGCTATCGCTCCCGGGCCGATCGCTCCGCTCTACCGTTCCTTCACAAACTTGCCAACCGTCATCAAGAACTCTTCATTTGACACAGTCTTCGCTAACTGCTTGACGAGCCCCTCCATCGCCTCGATCGGGCGGAGTGACATCAGCCCTCGCCGCAGGAGCGTGATCCGCTCCAGCATCTCCGCTGGGAGCAACCGTTCTTCCTTGCGAGTGCCGGACTGGCCCAGGTCGATCGCCGGGTAGACTCGCCGCTCGGCGAGCTTCCGGTCGAGTACCAGTTCCATGTTCCCGGTTCCCTTGAACTCCTGAAAAATCACGTCGTCCATCCGGGACCCTGTCTCGATCAAGGCAGTTCCTAGGATGGTCAGGGTGCCACCCTCCTCGAACGCTCGGGCACTGCCGAAGAGTCGCTTGGGCACTTCGAGTGCCTTGGCATCCACCCCACCGCTCATTGTCCGTCCCGTGCCAGTCTGCTTGTTGTAAGCGCGGGCCAAGCGGGTCAGGCTGTCGAGCAACACGAACACATCACGGCCCTGCTCGGTGAGCCGCTTCGCCCGTTCCAGGACCAGTTCGGCGATCCGGATGTGGTTGGCCGTGTCGTTGTCGGAGCTGGAGGCGATTACCTCCCCTTTCACCGTCCGCTTCAGATCGGTCACTTCTTCGGGCCGCTCGTCCACGAGCAGCACCATCAGATACATTTCCGGATAATTCTGGGCGATGGCAGCAGCGATGTGGGCGAGCAGAACGGTCTTCCCGGTCCGCGGTGGGGCAACGATGAGTCCCCGTTGACCGGCCCCCACCGGGGTGAACATGTCGATCACCCGGGTCGTGAGGGGTTCTGGCCCGGTCTCGAGGCGTAGCCACTTCGTTGGGTCGGTGGCGGTGAGTTCGTCCCACTTCCGGCGACGGAACTGCGCGGGGTCCGCGCCTTCGATCCGATCGATAGCCGCCAGCCGGGGGCCGGTGGAACCACGTCGGGGTGGCTCGATGGGGCCAGCGAGGAGCAGCCCTTCGGCCAGCCGATATTTGTCGATCATCGGGGCAGGGACGTAGGGGTCGTTCGGGGTCGGAGCATAGTGGCGAGCCGGGTTTCGGAGGAACCCGAACCCCCTAGGGTGCATCTCCAGAACGCCCTGGAACGCGGTGCGAGATTCGGACATTAGGCATCCTTCTGGGTGCGGCCCTGAGCGGTCGGCCCGCGAGAACGGGTCGAGTGGGGAGAGAGGGGGCCGAATCGCTAGCAAACACAAACGGGACCTGTTGACAAAATCACGACGGGTGCAGTTGGCGGCCATGCAGGTTGGGCGGTAGCTTCTGAGATTGTAACCGGTCCACGGCGGAAAGGCGAGCGCGAGTTGGCGGGCAAACTCCCATTCCCAGAAGCAGCTCAAAACCACGCGAGAGAGGTCGCGGCCATGCGTCAGCGGTAGAACTCAGGGATGTCACCCCCCACTGGGTCTCCTCGGTCGTGTCCGACTCAATACCCGCCAGTAAGCGTTCCAGGACACTCATTTTCTCGCGTTTTTCATCAGGCAATGGCCCGCAGATAACGCAGACTTCGACGCAGATCAAATCTTGATCAATCTATCTCTATTTAATCTGGATTTCATCTGCGTCGAAGTCTGCGTCATCTGCGGGCCATCTCTTGGGGCGACGCGAACCAAGTCACTCTCCCACCTCTGCCAGGTCGATCGGTCCGTCGGGTTTCGATGGTGGCCGTGGCGTGGGTGGTGGGACTTCGCCACCCACCACCCGGCGAATCACAACCGCCATGAGTCCGCTTACCAGATCTTCGAGCACCGATTTCGTGACGGGCGGGAAAAGCACATAGCGGGCACCGAGGTCAAGCAGCATCGCCGTCCACACAGCCCGATCAGGATCCGGCAATTTCACATCGCTGACCGCGACGAGTGGGACGTCCGGGCAGAACCGGTGAGCGTTCGCGATCAACGCGAACCCGTCGAACCGGTCAGCGGCAGGATCAATTTCGACAACCAACACCGCAGGTCGCGGCTCCCGAGCCAGGGTGAGCGCGTTGGCTTCCGACCGAGGCTCTCGAACCAGCCAACGATTTTCCCCAACAAGCTCGCCGAGTTGCCGGGCCACCCACCCGGCCGACTCCAGAATGATGAGTTGAGGGTATTGCATGAGTTGCCGGGAGGTTGACCCACGACGCGGGCGGTTCGGTGGTGGTTCTAAGGAATAGCGGGGAAGTGCCAATAGATACCGAACACGGGACTCGTCGTAAGAGAGCCTTCCTTCCTGCCGAAATGGCGATTTTGCTTGAGTGGACCGTGAGATGGCTCAGACTCCTCATACAGGAATCCGCTGAGGTGGTCTCATTCCCGGTGCAAGCATCGGTCTAACGGGAGGGCGAGGCTCCTGCCGAGCGTGAGTGGTGAAGCTCGGCAGGAACCTCGCCCTCCCATATATACGTCCAATCGTCTTTCCGTACCTGCGACAACCTCAGCGGGTTCCTGTATCAGAGGGCAGCATGGCAAGGCGCATCAGGCAATATGAGCAAGTGATTGGGAGGTGGTTGGTCCGGACTGCCAGCGGATAAAAAAACCCACTGGATCGGCCAGTGGGCAAGAGGTACACGAGGGTTGTAAGCTGTGGTGAAAGGGTTACACGATCAGTTGCTACCGCTGACTTCACGCCACAGATCGGCCAGGTCGTAGGTCTCCCCGGTGCGATCGTGGAGGTTCGGGCAACCGTCATCGGCCAGTCGGGACAGCTCTTCGATTTCCATGTGAGTCGTTTGCATCCTTACAGCCCTCGCGAGATTGAGTTGGCCAGGTCGGGAGATCCCTTCATCCGCCCGGCTCTTGTGGTCAAGCAAAGGGTGTGCCGCCCACGGTCCGAATCTTGGCGGGAGCCGTGGAAATCCGTGCTCGGCAGAACTGGGCAGAAAGTTGACTCTTTTTTCCGGAGGTGTCGAGTGCGACAGTTCGGACACCCCGGCACCTCGCTATCAGCGGGACATCTATTGATACAATGACGCTCGGCTGAAGTGAATAATCTCTCTTTCTCTCATCTGAATTTTCACTGACCGCCTCACCAGGTAGCCGACTCTCACCTGCCCTCCTACCCCGTTAGAGAGATCCGCCTCACTGTCGGGCGGCTCGTCTCTCTGGGTTCGGAGGTGTGGCCGTGTCGTCAAACGTCTGCCGATGGGGAATTCTCGGAACCGCGAACATCGCTCGCAAGAACTGGAAGGCAATCCGCCTGGCCGAGAACGCGACCCTCACCGCCGTCGCGAGCCGCGACCCCGACCGAGCGAGAGGGTTTATCGGCGAGTGTCTGTCGGATGTGCCCTTCCCGATCCCTCCCGTTGCCTGCGGATACGACGAACTGCTCGCGCGGCCAGACGTGGACGCCATCTACATCCCGCTCCCGACCGGCATTCGCAAGGAGTGGGTGGTGAAGGCTGCGGCTGCCGGGAAGCATGTCCTTTGTGAGAAGCCCTGCGGCGCTGATGCTGCCGAGGTCCGGGAGATGGTGGAGGCGTGCCGGGCCAATCGCGTCCAGTTCATGGATGGGGTGATGTTCATGCACAGCGGTCGGCTTCCGCTGATGCGGCGCGTGCTTGACGATGGCCGTTCGGTGGGGGAACTGCGGCGAATCGCCTCGCAGTTCTGCTTCTCGGCCGGGGACGAGTTCTTCCGGAGCAATATCCGGGTCCACAGCGCCCTCGAACCACTCGGCGCACTCGGTGATCTGGGGTGGTACAACCTGCGGTTCACGCTGTGGGTGATGAATTACCAGATGCCGGAGCGGGTGACGGGTCGAGCCCTCGCCGAACATGGCACCGGCGGCCACCCGGTCCCGATGGAGTTTTCGGGGGAGCTATTCTTTCCCGGCGGTGTGACGGCCTCGTTCTACTGCTCATTCCGGACAGAGAATCACCAGTGGGCACATGTGAGCGGGACGAAGGGGTCGATTTCGGTTCCCGATTTCGTGCTCCCTTTCCACGGTGCCGAGGCCGGGTTCGAGGCGAACACCCCCGTGTTCAAGGTTCGGGGATGCTCATTCCACATGGGAAGCCACCCCAGGCGGTACGCTGCGGCCGAATCGAGTGATGGTGAGCCAGACTCCCAGGAGACCAACATGATCCGGACATTCTCCGGCCTGGTCACGTCTGGTACGCTCGATCCGACCTGGCCCGACATCGCCCTGAAGACGCAGATCGTGCTGGATGCCTGCCTACGGGCCGCGCGCGATGATGGCCGACCGGTGACGCTTGGGGGGTGAGGTGGGTCGATTCGTCATCGATTACTGAGCGTGCCCCATCTGGTGAGAGATGCGCATGATCGATTCATCTCCAATTCGGGGAAGCGGTTCTGCCGAAAACATTCGCTTGTCGGTCGGTTGAAGCGTTGTGGCACCCGACCTCCGATCATCGTCACGGGCAAGTATAGGTTCGCCGAACCCGTTATGGATGCCTCGTTTCGTCGAGGCAGCATCGAAAAACACCTTGGAATTGAGGTTTTTCGTCGATAGCTGAAATCGCCGTAACGGGTTCGGCGAACCTATACGCCTAAATCGACGTAAGTCCTTTGGGGACGGATCTTGCGTGTCGCTTTGCAAGGGATTTTGCAACCCGTGGTCTCCGGCCCGAACTTGCTCTTTCTCGCCCGGTTTGGTCGAACGCCTGACTTTTCCAGGCGTTCGCGCACTCCCGGTAACTGTGCAAAGGGGTGGCCTCGCCCCCTCCCATTTGCATATTTACCCTCTTTCCGGAGATGCGACAGCCGCTGCGGCTTCCTGTATGAGAGTATAGCCGGCAAAATCGGTATTCACCTTACACCCTTCCCAAACAAATTTCTTTTACCGCTTGCGAAGCGTTCCGAACTCGGATAACGGTAATGGTCAGGTCACCTCAATGGTCAGGTCACATCGCGACCTGACCAACGCAGACCGTACGTACGGCCAATGGATCTTACGACTATTATAATTTTTTAACACAATTTTCCTGGCAGGTTTCTACTTGCTTCTATGCCCCGTTGAGGTGATCTTCATGCCCAGCAGAAGCCTTTTCCGGCGCTTGATTTCAAAAGTGTTTGCCTCACCAACTACCAAGCTCAGCCGCAAAGCAGAGAGGTCGCTCGGCCGACGAGTCGAACAACTCGAAGATCGGGCGTTGCCGACGGGCACCTGGACCCCTTTGGCGAACTTGTCGCCAGCTCCGCAAGGAAACTTCGGACGGTCAGTCGGGACCATGATGCTGCTGACCGACGGAACTGTTTTGATGCAAGCAGGCGATGTCTCCAACACCTGGTACAAGCTCACTCCCGACTCGACCGGCAGTTACATCAACGGCACATGGTCGCAGTTGGCTTCGACTAGCTTCCAGCACCTCTACGGCGGCAGCGCTGTGCTCCCCAACGGTCAAGTATTTGAAATTGGCGGCGAATATAGCGGTCCGTCTGGCGCCTTGAACGACAACAACTCCGGCGAGATCTACGACCCTGTCGCCAACGCCTGGTCCCCCATCGCCACTTTCCCACAGAGCTCGTTCGGCGACGACCCGGTGGAGGTGTTGGGGACCGGCCCCAACGCCGGCTCGATCCTGGCCGGCTACCTCTCCGGCCCCCAGACCTATCTTTACAACCCGACCACGAATACATGGTCGGCAGGTGGAACGAAGCTTCGCAACGACCAGAGCGACGAGGAAACGTGGGTCAAGCTCCCCGACGGCAGCATCCTGTCTTACGACATCTTTTCCAGCATCTCGTCAGGAGTGGGCCACGCCCAGCGCTACATTCCCGCCACGAATACGTGGGTGGATGCCGGCATCGTGCCGGTCCCACTCAGCAGTGCGACCGTCTCCAATGATAACAACTTCTATGAACTCGGGCCAGGTTTCCTGCTCCCTAACGGCAATGTTTTCCAGATCGGCGGCAACAGTAACACGGCCCTCTACAACCCTTCGAGTAATACCTGGGTTGCTGGCCCGGTCATCCCTAACGGGAAGGGTGCCGACGATGCGCCAGGTGCTATCCTGCCCGACGGCACTGTGCTCTTCACAGGCGACACCCCCTACGGCCAGACCCCCACGCAGTTCTTCCAGTATGACCCGGTTGCCAATACCATCACGCAACTGACCCTGCCGGCGTCACTCACCCAATCGCTCACCGACAACTCCGCCTTCATCGAGCGCATGCTGGTGCTGCCCAACGGGCACATCTTGTTTAGCGACGGGACTACCCAGGTGTGGGACTATAACCCCAACACGTCGCCGACCTCGGGCTCACAGCCGACGATTACGACAGTCGTACCCAACGGCGACCAGACGTATACCCTCACCGGCACACAACTCAACGGCATCTCCGAGGGCGCCAGCTACGGTGACGACGCACAGATGGCGAGCAACTACCCCATCGTGCAACTGACCAGCAGCAGCGGCACGGTTTACGACGCTCGATCGTTCAACTGGGCCAGCCAGGTTGCGACTGGCAGCACTCCCGTGACCACCCAGTTCACACTCCCCGCCGGGCTCCCCGTAGGCACGTACTCACTGACGGTCAGCGCCAACGGCATCTCATCGGCACCGTTCAGTTTCTCGAACCCCCTGGCAGTCAGCGGCAGCAACCCAGCAGCCGGTTCGACCACTTACGAAGCGCCGACAAGTTTCGCCATTCATTTCAATGAGGCAATCGTCCCGGGCAGTGTTGTCGCCAGCGACTTGCAGGTCAACAGCATTAAAGCGACCAGCGTCACCTTCGATTCTACCGACACGATCGCGACATTCAGCTACGCCAGCAGCCCCGTGACGACCCCGGGCACACAGACCATCACCATTGCCGCCGGGCTCGTCACGGGGCATGACGGCAGCCAGAATACTGAGTTCAGTGCCTCGTTTGTCTATACACCACAGACGCTCACTCTGACACCCGTCTTGCCGGCCGGGTCGCTGATCTATTCGGGAAGGAGTACCGGAGCCCTCCAGTTTGCCGGCGATGCCGACGCCTTCGTGGTCAACGCCGACTCCGGCCAGACAATCTCCGTGCTGGTCACCCCGACCTCAACGGGCCTCCAACCGACCGTACAACTCAAGGATCCCTCGGCCGCCGTCCTCGGCAGTACGGCGGCCGGTGGGCCTGGCCAGAACTCCCTGCTGCAAACGATCGCCACAACCACCGGCGGTGCCTACACCCTCGTCGTCGGCGGTGCCAACAGCACATATGGAAGTTACACGATCCAGGTCTACCTCGACTCCGCCGTTGAGGCTGCGAGTGTCGGGATCGGCACTGACAACACCCTCGCCACCGCCCAGGATCTGACTGGATCGTTCGTTACCCTTCAAACAGCGCTGGGTTCGGCCAGTCGGGGGGCGGTGATCGGGGCAATCGGCGCTGCGCCCCTCACCCTGAACTCCAGCAACTCGGGCTGGTGGGACAGCACCGGCTTCCACGATGACACCAACCCAAATTTCTATGCCACAGCGGGGTATAGTGGCACCAACAACCGCAATTTCTTTGTCTTCAACCTGAGCGGGGTCTCTCATGCTGTCACCGGCGCCACTCTCAGCCTCGTCAGCCCGTCCGGGTACAGCCCCGCCTCGTCGGACACCTACGCCCTTTACGACGTGACTACCTCGCTGTCCGCCCTGGAGGCGACCAACCTCGGCCAGACTGCCATCTACAACGACCTGGGCTCGGGAACGAGCTACGGCAGCACGAGCTTCAACTTTAACACGAGTAACATTACCGTTTCCACAACCCTCAATGCCGCCGGCCTCGCTGCGCTCAACAGTGACCTCGGCGGCCAGTTCGCCGTGGGCGGCTCAATTACCACGGCCACGAGTGGCCGCTACGTCTTCAGCTCCAGCGGTTCCGCCTCGAAGCAACTCACGCTCACCTTCTCAGACCCCTTGACCCACTTCTATTCCTTCTCCCTGAACGCGGGCGATCAGATCTCGGTGGATCTGAAGAACCTCACCGGCAGCGGCGACACCCTTCTGCTTGAGGATTCGTCCGGCAACACGCTGGCTACCGGCACTGCCGGGGCAGCCAACCTGGACCTGCAGATCAGCAACTTCGTGGCCTCGACTGCCGGGAAATACTACCTGGTGGTTGCCGACCCCACCTCCTACGCAACTTACAGCCTGGCGTTGACTCGCAACGCAGCGTTCGACACAAAACCCAACAGCACTTTGGCCACCGCTACAAATATCACCGGCTTTCAAGGGGCACTCGGAGAGCTGACCTCCAACACTGTCGCCGTGGCGCCGGCCGCCGACGCCAACACCGAGACCAACAACAGCAACGCCTACCCGTTCAGCCTCTCTGCAAACAACATCGCCAGCATGCGCTATCAGCAGATCTACGACCCGTCGGTGTTCAGCGGCACCAGCGTGATCGATTCGATCCAGTTCCGACGCGCATCCGGGCAGGGGCAGTTCACCTCAACTCCGATCAGCATCAGCATCAGCCTGGGTTACGCAGCCACCACTGTGGCGACCGCGTCGGCTACCTTCGCCAGCAACATCGGCTCGGGTGGGCTGGTCAACGTTTACAGCGGGACGTTGGTTCTCTCAAGTACGGCCGCCAACAGCAGCCCGCAGGCGTTCGACGTGATCATCAACCTGACGAAGACTTTCACGTACAATCCGGCCCAGGGCAGCCTGCTGATGGACATCTCGGTGAACAACTCCCCCGGCGGCTCGTTCTTCCTGGAATCGACCGCCAACGGCGGCCAGACGCAAACGACGCGGATCGACTCCTACGACGTGAATTCGCCCACAGGGACGGTGGGTTACACTGGCGGAACGAACCCGCCTGACTACGGGCTGGTGACGCAGTTTGGCCTTGTCGCGCCTCCACAGCCAGACTGGTACAAAGTCACCCTCGCCAGCAACCAGACCTTCCTGGCAGTCGAGACGAGTACACCGCTTGGCGGCCCCAACCAGCCGATCAATTCGCTCGATCCGAAAATCCAACTGTATAACTCGTCCGCCACGCTGATTGCGACCGGCAGCCTGTTGCCGGACGGGCGGAACCAATCACTGCTGGCCACGGGCTTGGCGGCGGGGGCCACCTACTACGTCGAAATGACGTCGGCGAACAACAACTCCGGCGAGTATTACCTCGGATTCACGTCAATGTATCTACACTGGATTGGTAGTTCCGCAGCGAATGGCAACCAGTGGAATGTCGCATCCAACTGGCTTGAGAACACTGTACCCATCAATGGGGACACCCTGATCTTCGACACGACCACGCCTGGCTTCTCGGCCACCGCCAATGGCTTCGCACCAGTGAACAACATGACCGGACTGACCGGTCTCACAGTCACCATCAACGACGCATCCGCCGCGGGCGACTTCGACCTTACGGGCAACGCCATCGGCCTCGCTTCTGCCGGCATCACCACGACTGTCAGCACCGGCACCAGCGCCACCGAGGCAATGCCGCTGACACTGTCTTCCGCCAACACGTCGATCATGGTTAACGCCGGGTCTTCGCTGGTGATCTCGGGTGTTGTCAGCGGGACTGGCGGGATCAACTTCACCGGCGGCACGCTCTCCCTCACCGGAGCCAACACCTATTCGGGCAACACCACCCTGAATGCCGGCACTTTGCTTCTGAGCGGCAACTACACTGGTTCAACCAGCCCACTCGGCAGCAGCACCGGAACGCTCTTCCTCGACGGTACATCGGCTGCGCCCGCCTTCCTCCAGGCAACGAGCAGCGGGGCCTCGATCGGCGACCCAATCGTTGTCGCTGCAGCTAGCACCAGTAACACGATCAACGGCAGCGGCAACTTCGACCTGTTCGGCAATATCACGCTGAATAACACGTTGTTCATCACCGACACCGGTTCCGTCATCCTCACCAACGGGAACGCGATTAGCGGCAATGCGGCGGTTGCGTTGAATATTAACGATCCTGGGGGCGGGGTAACATTTGGCAGCGCAGGGAGTTCCTACACGGGGAGCACTATCTTCACGGGTGGCAGCCTGGGGTTTAGCCTGAGTAGCGGCGCCACCACTGGCCCCATTGGGAACCCGACCTCGTCGGTACTCCAGATTGGCGGAGGCTTCATCGATGGCGGCGGAACAGGAGATACGGTGAGCAACGCGTTTGTCGTGAATGGACCGGCCGCGATCGGCAACAGCAGCGGCACTCCGACTCTCAGCGGCAACGGGATACTGAACAGCACCTTCACCGTCGAGGACAACAACCCTTCTGCATTCACTGGGGCCCTGAGCGGCCCAGGTGCGATTGGTGTGAATGCTCCACTCGCCGCGACCACCATCGGCGGGACGACAGCCAACTCCAACACCGGCACGACCGCTGTCACTTCGGGCAATCTGTACCTGGACAAGACAGCCGGAGTGGATGCAATCGCCGGGCCGCTCACCGTCGCGTCCGGCAGCACGGTGGAGTGGATGGCCTCGAACCAGATCAACGACGGTGTGGCCGTGACCGACCAGGGGACGCTCAACCTGAACGGCTTCACGGACACCATCGGCTCCCTGATTAGCGCGTCAGGCGGTGTCGTCAATCTCTCAACAGCCGGAAGCGCCCTGACGGTCGGAGCGGACAATACCTCGACCACCTACACCGGCACGTTCTCCGGCGGCGGTGGGTTGACCAAGCTTGGGAACGGGGTTCTCACGCTCACCGGCTCCAGCGGCGCAGGGTTCACCGGGGCCACGACGCTTACAGCCGGGACACTGGCGATCAACGGCAACGATTCGGACAGTCCCGTTTCGGTCACGGGTGGCACGCTGGCGGGGACAGGGACCGTCAAGAGCATCAGTGCCACAGGCGGAACCATCAGTCCGGGTGGGAACGGGACAGTCGGCACCCTCACCACAGCTGCGGGCTCGTTTGCGTCGACCATGAACGGTGCGATCTTGCAGGTGGATGTGAACAACCCGGCGGCATCGGACGATCTGGCAATTGGCAGTGGTGCGACCGTTAACTTGACGGGTGCCACATTGAGCGTCAACGTCCTGGGAACGGCGGCGGGTAACGTCTACACGATCGTGAGCAGTTCCTCGGGTGGGATCAGCGGGATGTTCACGGGCCTGGCCAACAATGCCACCTTTACATCTGGCGGACACACATTCCAGATCACATACACCACCACAGCCGTTCGGCTGACCGATGTCTCATCACTGAGTTTGCACTGGGTCGGTAGTGCCGCCGCGAATGGCAACCTCTGGAACGTCGCTTCCAACTGGGCCGAAAACACAGTCCCCATGAACGGGGTCACCTTGATCTTCGACACCACGACGGCCGGGTTCTCCGCCACCGCCAATGGCTTCGCTCCGGTCAACAACATTGTCGGGCTCACCGGGCTGTCCATCACCATTAACGACACCTCGGCCGCAGGCGACTTCGACCTGACCGGCGACACCATCGGCCTGGCGGCTGCCGGCATCACCAGCACCGTCAGCGCGGGGTCCAATGCCACCGAGGGAATGCCGTTGACAATATCAACGGCCACGACCGTGACGGTCAGCGCTGGGTTGCCACTGGTTGTCTCCGGTGCAATCAGCGGCAGCGGTTCGTTGAGCTCTGTCGGCACCGGGACGTTGGCACTTGAAGGGAATAATTCCGCCTTCACCGGTGCGATCAACGACAACGCCGGCACTCTGGTCGTCACTGCCAACAACGCCCTGGGTAGCACAGCTGGCACCACGACAGTCGCAACAGGCGCGATCCTGGACCTTGATGGGACCTCGTACTCCTCTGCCCAGCCGGTGACCCTCGCCGGTGGGACGATGACCTCCACGACCGGGACCGCTTCGTTTGCCGGACCCGTGACCCTCACTTCCGCTAGCAGCCTGTCGAACGCCGGGGCCACACTCACTCTGAGTGGTCCAACTCTCGGTTTGGGAGCGAACAACCTGGCCGTTGGCGGCACCGGCACAATAACGATCGGCAATGTGATCAGTGGCTCGGGCGGCTTGACCAAGGGAGGGACGGGCACCCTGGTCCTTTCCGGCAACAGTGGAGCGGGTTTCACCGGGACCACCACGGTTTCCGCCGGGATATTGGCCGTCAACGCCAACGACTCAAGCAGCCCACTCAGCATCACAGGCGGCACTCTGACCGGCACCGGGACCGTCGAGGCTATTACCGCCACGGGAGGAACCATCAGCCCGGCGGGGAGCGGCACCGTCGGCACACTCACGACAGCCTCTGGCACGTTCGCCTCGACCATGAATGGCGCGACCTTGCAGGTGGATGTGAATAACCCGGCGGCATCGGACGATCTGGCAATTGGCAGTGGTGCGACCGTTAACTTGACGGGTGCCACATTGAGCGTCAACGTCCTGGGAACGGCGGCGGGTAACGTCTACACGATCGTGAGCAGTTCCTCGGGTGGGGTCAGCGGCACGTTCACAGGTCTAGCCAACGACTCGACCTTCCTCCTGGCCGGCCATACTTATCAGATCGATTACACCGCCAACGCCGTGACCCTGACCGTGATACCATCCGTGACTCTTACCACGGCGTCCTCGATCTCAACGACATTCAGCGTGGCGGCTCAGTCGGTTGGCTTGAGTGCAACCGTGACCAGCCCGGCCGGGACAGTGAACGAGGGGACCGAGACCTTCACAATCCTGAGCGGGACGACGGTGATCGGCTCGCCAGTGACGGTGAACGTGTCGAGCGGATCGGCCAGTGGGAGTTACACACTCCCGGCAGCAACCCCGGGTGGAACCTACACAATCCAAGCTGCGTACAATGGGACGGCGAACTTCGCCACCAGCACCGACACCAGCCACACTCTGACCATCAATGCTGCCACCGCNNCCGGCCGGGACAGTGAACGAGGGCACAGAGACCTTCACAATCCTGAGCGGGACGACGGTGATCGGCTCGCCAGTGACGGTGAACGTGTCGAGCGGATCGGCCAGCGCGAGTTACACACTCCCGGCGGCAACGGCGGCTGGAACGTACATAATCCAGGCTGTATACAACGGAACGACAGATTTCAGTACGAGTACTGATGCCTCCCAAGCCCTGACCATCAACGCAGCCACAACGACGACCACCGCATCCTCGACCTCGACGACGTTCAGCACAACCGTCCAGTCGATCGGTTTGGCTGCGTCTGTGACCAGCCCGGCCGGGACAGTGAACGAGGGGACCGAGACGTTCACGATCCTGAGCGGGACGACGGTGATCGGCTCGCCAGTGACGGTGAATGTGACGAATGGCTCGGCCAGTGGGAGTTACACACTCCCGGCAGCAACCCCGGGTGGAACATACACAATCCAGGCCGTCTACAACGGGACGGCGAACTTCGCCGCGGATACCGACACCAGCCACACTTTGACCATCAATGCTGCCACCGCCACGACCACAGCATCCTCGACCTCGGCAACGTTCAGCACGACTCACCAGTCCGTCAGCCTCACCGCCACCGTGACAAGTCCAGCAGGTACGGTAAGCGAGGGGACCGAGACGTTCACGATCCTGAGCGGGACGACGGTGATCGGCTCGCCAGTGACGGTGAACGTGTCGAGCGGATCGGCCAGCGCAAGTTACACACTCCCGGCGGCAACGTCCGGTGGAACGTACACAATCCAGGCTGCGTACAATGGGACGCCGAATTTCGCCACCAGCACCGACACCAGCCACACCCTGACCATCAATGCTGCCACCGCGACGACCTCGGCATCATCGACATCAACAACTTTCAATTCCGCCAGCCAGTCGATCGGCTTGACTGCAACCGTGACCAGCCCGGCCGGGACAGTGAACGAGGGGACCGAGAC
>PLDW01000459.1 GCA_003136315.1 Gemmataceae bacterium
CCCAACTTTCGATCAGCCCAGCCTCGCCCTCCCGTTAGACCGATGCTTGCTCCTCGAATGAGACAGCCTCACCGGGTTCCTGAATAAGACTACAGCCGAAAACAAGTCGATGTGTCGGACCGGAGCGCAAGACTCCTCGCACTGTGCGGTAGCTACTGTTTCACTCAACGAGGATCGGGTCGATGCAACATGCCCAGTCAATCGTGTCGCCGCCGGGGAATTCATGCGGCAGTCGCTTACACACCAACACGACGACCTCCGCGGGTTTGGAGTTTAGGGCGTCCAACACAGAAGGAATGTTGATATAGTATTACAATAGCAAACGGGCCGTGCAGTGGTCAAGACGAAGATGATGGTTGAGTATAAGTGTCTCAAGGAGCATTTTGCGGCTGTTTGGCGGCAGAACCGAAACGATAAACCTTGTGCGCGAGTCTCTTGCCTGTCTTGCAGTCGAGAACCTCGATGTAGTCGCCGATGGATTCTCGCCCGGTAATCCAAACGCTGCCCTCTGCCTCGTTGCCCGGTCCAGATAGCCAAGAAAAGTGCATGGTGACTTCGTTCTTGTAGATGGAGTGGGGCGGGTATCCGACCGCGTCGAGACTCGTTTCCCAAAGCCTTTTGCCCGTCGTCAAATCGTGCGCTGTCACGGTACACCCGGCGCCGGAAGTGGGGAAGTGAGCGAAGTAGAGGACAGTCCCCATGATTTGAAAAACGGAACGGTCGTGCCCGTTGATCGTCAGGAGTTCCTGACCAGCTCTCTCAAATCTGAATGTTATCCTCGGTATCTGGGGCTGTATCGCCAGGTCATAGATCATGTGGATTTTGTAATCTCCAACGCACTGCGAGAGTGAATACATCACCCCGGCCTTGTCTTCGGCGAAACTAAACTTGGTCGCCTCCAGTTGCTTCTGCCACTTCTCTTGCTTGGCTGCCAATGGGTCGGGCTCGGCAGAGATTGAGTGGTTGAGGGCTACAAGGCCGATCAACGCGACTACTACTCCAGTTCTCATACCTGCCCTCGTGATTGATGCGATGAGTATCTTCGACCCAGCCGGCACGGATTCGCTCCATAGCAGCAAGCAAGAACGCCGACCAGATCAGATGTTGAACTGTTGAACCTGCTTGTACAACACGGTTTGCGGTGAGCAATTATTAGACACTGGTCAAAATGTCATAACTCGTGGTATTTATTTAACTTACGGGGTTCCGATTACCAGGCTGACCGGATGTCCCGAGCAAGATTTTTGGCCGCGACCCTTCAAAGTGCCTGTGCGGTCGAGTGCCGCGCGAAATCCAAGTCGTACAGCCCCGGGCGGAAGCCCTGTGCGCTCCTGGCAGACCTTGCCCCACCCGATGGCTTGCAACTCGGCGGACTGACCTCGACTCTTCTCCGCAAACCCGGAACAATACCGGAGATGAAGATTCTCCACACTGCCGACTGGCACCTCGGCGACCGACTCGGCCGGATCGACCGTACCGACGACCTCCGCAAAGCGGTCGAGCGGGTGGCGGCCTATTGCAAATCGGAACGGGTTGACGTCTTGCTCGTTGCCGGGGATCTGTTCAGCGAACTGGCCCGGCCGGATGGGCTTCGGGAGACAATCCGCCACTGGCAGGATGTTTTCGGCGAGTTCCTCCAAAGTGGTGGAACCATCCTCACCCTCACCGGCAACCACGACAACGAGAACTTCTGCCAGACCCTCGTTCACGCCATGACGTTGGCCGCGCCGACTGTCGGCCGGATTGGGGAGTGCGTCCCCCCCGGTCGGCTTTACCTGGCTGCCGATCCCAGCTTTGTCCGGATACAGGATCGTCTGGGGGGGTACGATGTCCAGTTCGTCCTGATGCCTTATCCCACTCCCTCCCACTTCCTCAAGGGCGAGGCCGGCCTCAAGTACGGCAGCCCAGACGAGAAGAATCGGATGCTCGTGACAGCCTGGGCCGACGCCCTCCAAGGTCTGCGGGCTCATCCGAAATACGACCCGAAGGCACCGGCGATACTGGCGGCTCACGTCCATGTCCAGGGGTCCAGCATTGGGCCGGGCCTCTTCCGGCTCACAGAGCAGGAAGACATCGTCGTCGAGGGGGCCGACCTGCCGCAGCAGTTCGATTACGTGGCCCTCGGGCACATTCACAAGCCGCAATTTCTCGGAGCATCTCACGTCCGTTATTCAGGGAGTATCGAGCGGATGGATCTGGGAGAGCAGGCCGATCAGAAAGGCGTGGTGCTGGTGGAAGTGGGGCCGAATGGCCGCGAGGGAGAGCCGATTGTGCTTCCGCTCCCGTCGACACCCATCTACGACATGGTGGTACGCAACCCAGCCGAAGACCTTCCTCGCTTGCGACGAGAATTCCCGAACTCCCGACACGACCTCGTGAACCTTCACATTACTTACACATCGGGAGTCGACCAACTGGAAGACCTGTTGAAGGATCTGGATTCCCTCTTCCCGCGGTGGTACGCCCGAGACTGGAAGGAGAGCGGTTCGCTCGGCCCCTCCCTGGCGACGCTCGAAGGCTTGAGGACCAAAGGGTTCGGGGAGACCGTGCGCGAGTACCTGGAACAGGAACTGATCCAGCATGGCGACGAAGAGCGGCAGGCGATTATCCAAATCGCAGACGAGTTGCTCAAGGAGATGGAGTGATGGACATAGTTTCAGAATGGCCCGCAGATAACGCATCAGAATGGCCCGCAGATAACGCAGACTTCGACGCAGATAAAATCTTGATCAGAAAACCCAGTTTTTGTTTGATCTGGATTTCATCTGCGTCCGTAGGTCTGCGTCATCTGCGGGCCATTGCTTTCGATCATCACTCCAGTGCAACCGAAGACTGTGACACAAGGGCAACACCGTGATCCCCCAGCGCGTAAAACTCTCTGGGTTCCTCTCCTACAAGGACGAACAGGAGGTCCGGTTCGATGGAGCGCAACTGTGGATGCTCTCCGGCACGAACGGGAGCGGGAAATCCAGCATT
This sequence comes from Gemmataceae bacterium, assembly GCA_003136315.1. Taxonomy (GTDB): domain Bacteria; phylum Planctomycetota; class Planctomycetia; order Gemmatales; family Gemmataceae; genus Urbifossiella. The sequence goes on from PLDW01000459.1 coordinate 2,977, forward strand.
TTTGATGCGGTCACCTACGCCCTGTTCGGTCACCACCGGGGCGGAAGTCAGAGCGCCACGGAACTGATTAACAAGGAATCCAACACTCTCGCTCTCGAATTTGACTTCACCGTTGAGAAGAACCTCTATCGGATCAAACGAACTGTCCGCCGCCGTCCGAGTGGGGTCGCCAGTACCCAGCAAGTCCTCAAATACCTCCCAAACGACATCACGGGTGGGGAGTTCGAGCCCATCCCGGAAACGCAGCTAAAAGCGAAGTTCGATGGTTGGGTCCGAGATAAGATCGGGCTCGACTACGACACTTTCACCTCGTCAGTCTTGCTTCTCCAGGGGAAATCCGAAAAGCTTCTCGACTCCACTCCGAGTGGCCGGGCGGGGGTGCTCGCTCGGATCGTCGATCTGGAGCGGTATCAGAAACTTCATGGGAAGGCCGACGAAAAGCGGCGAGAACGAAAGGGGTCGGTCGAAGCGATCAGCAACCAACTTGCCGGACTCCGTGAGGTGACCGACGAGGAACTCGCGGCCGCCGTTGCGCGAATCGAGGCCGCTGAGACGATTCGTACAAGCACCCTGGACCGACTCACTCGCCTCGGCGATGTCGAAACGGAAGCCCGCCGGTGGTCCGAGACCGTCACCAAGCTTGCTGCCACCCAGGGGAAACTCAAACGGGCCGAATCCGTTCTCGGACATGCGGTCGCAATCGAAAAGGATTACACACGCCTGCGCGAACTCCGTGACGTTCTCCCGGCAGTCACAACGATTGTCACCGAGCGGGGTCGGATCGGAGAGTCCGAGCGGAAGACCGAGCAGCTCCTGAAGCACCGCGACGCCCGAGCCGATGCGCGTCGGCAGATCGAACATGCTCTCGATCAGGCCCGCAAGAAGCTCGTTGCATTGCGAAAGACTCTGGCGGAGGACGAGACCCGTCAACAGCTTCTGAACACCCGACTGAGGGAACTTGCCGGTCTGCTGGAGAAGGTCCGGCAGGTCGAGGAAGCGGAAGTCGAGGTCAAACGGCTTGAAGACGACCTGAAACGGCTCCCGGCCGACCCCGAGGCCCCGGTCCGCAAACTCCAGGATGAGCAGGAACGGCTCGTTGTGCTGGGGCAAGTTTGGCCCATGCTCGACCGCCTGGTTTCCGAGCGGTCGGATCTCCTTCAGGTCACCCAACGTGTCGAAATCGCACGGAAGGAAGAAGCCCGGCTGAAAGCGGAGGGGCTGCGAGCCAAGGCCGAGTTCGAGAGAGTGCAGGCGGACCTTGTCGCAACCAAGCCCGCGCGCGAGCAGGCCGATCAGGCGGCAGCCGAAGCCCGAGCCCTCGCACATCAGGCCAAGCAGCAGGCGGACGAGTTCAGCCAATTGACGGGTGAGAAAACATGCCGGGCGTGTGGTCAGGAGCTGACTCCGAGCCATTTCGAGGCCGAGAAGAAAAAGCGTGACCTGGATGCACGAGTCGCCGAGCGCAAGTTCCACGACCTCACCAAACTGGCAACGAGTACACGCGAGAAAGAAGACGACCTCACTCGGAAGGAGGCCGAGGCCCGCACACATCTTGAGGAGCTGCGCGAGCGATACAGAGACAAGAACATCGAAGTCAAGCAAGCGGTCATCGATATCGGCCGGTTAGCGGGATCATGCCGTCAGACGTATCTGGGTCTCCCTGATCTGTATAAAACGAAAGTCAGCCCGGATGTGCCCGACGACTGGTCCGTCATCACTTACCCGGGGCGGGACGAGCTGGCAGCACACCGTCGCGAGGCAGGCCAGCTTGATAGCGTGCGAAGGCAACTCCGTGATGCACAGGATGCAGCTGCAAAAGCCCAGGCATTGCGGGCCAAATTCGATTCTGCCCGCGACCGCCTCGCCAAGGCCCGCCAGGGGCTGCCGCCTGGCGATTCGGCCGCGCTGCGGCAAGAGTACACCGCCAAGCAGACCGAGGAAACAGCCGTCGGCAGCCAGGTGAAGGCGACGAAACGGGAGATCCAGCAGACCGAGACCGAAGTGGACCGTCAACAACGTGCATTGGGGGAAGCGGATCGCGATCTTGTGGAGTTGGCCGGGAAACTGAACCTGGAAGAGTCGACCCGCAAGCACGGCCAGGAGGCCATCGACCGCGCCAGGCGAACACTCCCCGAGCCGTGGCAGAAGCCTGTCGAGGTGGCCGGAATGAAGGAGCATCTGACATGGAAGGAAGAGTTTGAGAGATTGACGGCGAACGGGATCGAGGGCAGTTTTACGCAACTTCAGGCAGCGCGGGGGGGGCTGGACTCGCTCCGGGCCGAGATCCGCACAATCGAAGAGGAGGCCGCGGTCTTCCCGCCCGAGGTCCGGCGATCACCGGACGAGGTGCGGGCCGAACTGGTATCGGCGCGGAAGGAACTGGATGCTCGCACCCACGAACTCCACGACGCGCAGCGTCAGAAAGGCAGTCTCGATGAATACCGCCGTCAGCGCGGCGAACTCGGAGAGCGGTATAAAGCTGCGGATGTGGAGCATAACCGCTACAAGTTGTTGGCTGAACTCCTCGGCCGCGACCGCCTCCAGAGGCATCTGGTGCGCCAGGCCGAGCGGCAAATTGTGGATTACGGAAACTCGGTACTGGATCGGCTCAGCGGGGGACAACTCTTCCTGAAATTGGTCGGTACAGAAGATGGCAGCAGTACGGACAAAGCGCTCGATCTGGAGTGCTATAACCGGGTGACCGGTGGTGCTCCGATCAATGTGGCATTCCTGAGTGGGAGTCAGCGGTTCCGGGTCGCCGTGGCGCTGGCCCTGGGGATTGGGCAGTATGCGAGCAGGCAGCACCGACCGATCGAGAGCGTGATTATCGATGAGGGGTTCGGCTGCCTGGACCGGGCGGGTCGCCAGGTGATGATCCAGGAGTTGCAAAACCTCCGGGGGCACCTGCACTGCATCTTGCTGGTGAGCCATCAGGAGGAATTCGCGGATGCATTCCCGGATGGCTATCGATTTGAACTGAGCGACGGGGCGACCCGGATCAGCCGGTTCCAGCGTTGAGGTCATCGGCCAGTCCACTCTTGCGAGTTCGCTCATACTCACCGACGCGACCCGGCGCTGGGATTTCCCTTCTCAGGTACAGAAACCCGCAGATGCTGTCGCATCTACGGAAAGACGTTTAAACATGCAAATGGGAGGGCGAGGCTCCTGCCGAGCCGTACCGCCATTACGCTCGGCGGGAGCCTCGCCCTCCCCTTAGACCGATACTTGCTCCTGGAATGAGTCAGTCGCCGAACACGAACCCGAGGAGAGGCTCCCCGACCTTTAGTCGCTCGACTTCCAGCAGGTTCGCCTGCTCCTTGGCAACCTTGATGGCGTCGTGCAGCTTCCGGACACGGGCCAGGATCGCGTTCTTCCGGTCCGCGGGGAGCGACCCGCTATAGAGAATCTGTGTCCACGTCCCCACCGGCACGTCCTTGGTGAACAGTTCCGTCTGGGCCGGATGTTCCTTGGTGGCATCATACTTGACGATGACCGTTGGCTCCTTGGATGTCCTCACCGACTCGGTCGCCCTCCCCCGGAGCAATCCGGTATTGGGGTCATGTGTCCACTCTTCTGCCGGGTCAGGAGTTGGCAGTTTGGAGATGAAGGTCTCCAGATCATTCACCTGTTTGTCGAGAAAGAGTAGGCTGGTGACAGGCACATTTGGCAGGATCGTCCGCCCATCCACCACAATGTCGGCTTTGGCCTGTTGGTTCCCGGTATCCTGGGTGTAGACCAGATTCCACAATTCCGCCCACTTCTCACGTGCCTGCCGGATCAGGTCATCGACCCTTTGCTGCACGCGCTGGGATTCGGGTGGGAGCTTCTGACCGTTCACCTCGTCGAGTGGGCGGTAGGTCCGCTCCCGGCCGCCAAAGAGCGATTCCTTCTGGATGAGCTTGTAAAGTTCCGTGATCTGTTTCTCGGCATCGCCCTTGCGGGCGGTCACGATCGCGTTGACCTGATTCAGTTTGGGCATCGGAGACCTCCGACATGCGGGAGAGCGTGGTGGGATCGATTTTACTAACAGACAGGCTGGTGGAGCGGAAGGTTCGGCCTGGGACGCTGTTGGGCCTCACCTTGGTTCCTGCGCGGTGGCTTTGCACTGATTGGCGAACGCGATCAGTTCCGGGTAGAACCTGTGGAAATCGGCGGCCAGTGCGATGTGCTGATCGAGCAGGTCGGGCATCGCCTCTTCGAGTCGAATCGCTCGGGACGGAATTCGGAGGGCGATGCGGTGGGAGACCCGGGCGAGGGTGTCTTCGATACCGTCGGGAGTGGCGTAGCGCATCAACCGGTCGTCGTCGATGAACCGACGGACAAACTCATGGGCCTCGGCCGAAAGTTGGGGGAGAAGTGTTTCGAGTGCGACATACGACCGGGCAGCAAAGGTCGAGAGTGGCTCGGTGCAATATCGCACCCAGTCGCGGGCGAGGATGTGGTCGTAATAGATATCGATGATAATCCCGGAGAACCACTGATACCCCTCGGCGATCCGTCCGATGCTCCTCTGAACGACGGGATGTCGATCCGTGAAGCCATCGACCTGACGGTGGAGGTGAATCCCGGCCCGAATCACCGCGGGGAGAGCGGCGACCTCCGGCCCCTTGACGAAATCGGCGGCAATCCCGCCAAGCATCGAGCCTGGGGTGCCGTCGGACAGGTGGAGGTGAGCCAGGAAATTCACGCAGGACGACCTACGCCTTCAGGACGGCCAAAAACTGTTGGAAGGTGAACGCTTCCGCAGCGGCATCAAACCAGTGGCTGAGCAGTTCGAGGCTCTCCTGCTCGTTGATGAGCTTGGTGACATCCGCCGGCACGGCAGCGGGGAACCGTTTGTTCAGCAACCGGAGTAGGAGTTCCCGCTGGATTAACAGTTTCCCCTTCGCCTCGCCCTGGCGGATCCACTCGTTGACCACCTTGGACTCTGTCATCTCGAAACCCTCCAGCCCACGGTTCCACTCGTTGCCACAACCCGTCAGTTCCGCGAACACCAACGCGATCCCGGCCAGGTTGCCCCGCGTCCGACGATCCGGGACCACCTGAGCGACGACTTCTTTCCATCGAGCGATGATCGAATCGTCCTTGCCTCCGGCCATCAGCGGCACCCAGAACAGCATTCCCCACGACGCCGCGCCTGAGTGAACGGCTTCCAGGGTGGTCGGGGCGGCGTCCTCGCCAATGTTCCACACCATCGGGGCGTGTCGTGTGCCGTACCTGCCAGGCAGAGTCATGTCAAGGACATCGGTGGGGCAGCGCCCCGTCAGGTACACCAGTGCTGTTAGCACCTTGTACTTGCCCTTGCGGTTATCGCCGTGCCTGGCGTGGCCGCGAAGGATACCGGCTTCTTCCAGAGTGAGATCCAGCTTATCCGGGTCGTGCTGGCTTTGGAATTCCAGGATCAGTAACACCGGTTGTCCCGCTGGGTCGTCCAGGGCAGCGACGAGGTCAGCGGTGCGGTCAGGACCGCCAGGCAACGGGATCGTTCGCGTGTCCAGCCACTCTCGAAAAGGCAAGACCAGCCCCGTCGGGGCTAGCGTCCTGCCAACCACCGTGATCGGATCGGCCTGGGCTGCGAACCGGGCCGCCTGGTCGAACGCACCCATTCAGCGTTGCTCTCGTCGTCTGGAATGCTCCCGCGACGCATCCGGGATTGTATCCCTTCGTCTCGTGACGGCGGAATACGAATCAGTCGTCGATGGCCAGTTACGACGGAGCAGAGAAAATCGCGGGAGGCTCAGAGGTCGATCTCTCTCAGTCGCGGGCGAGGATATGATCGTAATAGCTATCGATGATGATCCCGGAGAACCACTGATACTCCTCGGCGACAAGGTTCTACGGGCGATGATTCTGACGGGGTGAAGCGTGCGGCGGCAGTGATACGACCGGCGTGCAAAGGATGACGATTACTTGAACACGATGGCCCGAACTACCCCGGAGGGCCAGCCGCTCTCAACCGAGAAACGCGGCCAACTTCTGAGGATGGAGGCAGTAGACCGATCTGGCCGACGCTGCGATCTTGCGACGATAAGGTGTGAACTGCGGGTTCCGGGCAAGGAACAGGGAAATGGCCTCATCTCGCGGAACGTGAACTGAAACTACAGCCGGTTGGGTTTCACATTCGCTCATGACTCTTGTACTCTTCAGCTCGAACATGCATTCATTAAACTCATCGTTCGCGCGTTGCAACCGGTTGTCACCAAACAGCTGTTCAGCTCCCATCTTTATCATGGGAGTTATCCCCTGGGGTCTCACAACAACTAACACTCATCGCCATAGAAAGTGTATCGGCCCGCCCGGTCACAGACTAGCGCAGTCGTGGTGATCTTGGCAATTTCATAGCGGCTACCACCTGCCGATCTGCAACCAACGGAAAGGAAGATTGCCATTAATTTACAAACTATGTTCAAATGGCAAGCTACTCACCAAAATACTGACGCGGTTCCCAGATGGGGAATTCGAATCAGCGACACCCACGGATCGGCCGAACCCGTCGCGGTCAATCAGCGGTGACCGGCCGCGATTGGCTGGTATGATGGAGCAAGTCCGATCCCCGTGGAGGAGCCAATCGTGACCCAGATCCTGGCGGATGCCGAAATGGCGAAACAGCTTCAAGGGGCTGAAGGACCAGTTCAGGTTGTCGACGACAAGGGGACGGTGATTGGGCTGTATACCCCGATCAAGTTCCCACACTCGCCTTATTCCCGCGAGGAGATCGAACGGAGGCGGGAGGAAACGCGGAAGCACCCTGAGAACGGGAGAACCCTGACCGAGATCATGGCCACCCTGAAACGGCTTGCCGGAGAGCAGCCGTGAACTTCGCAGTGGTCTGGATGCCGGATGCTCAAAACGAGTTGGCCGCGATCTGGCTGGCCGCGTCCAACTGAAACGCCGTCACATGAGCATCTCACACAATCGACCTGTTGCTCGGCACCGCTCCGAACACAGTTGGGATAGTGCTTTTTGACACGCTTCGCGAGTATATGGAACCCCCGCTCGGAGTGGAATTCGAAGTCGTCGATGCCGACTGTCGGGGCTTTGTGCTCACTTGCTGGGATACTTCGTCAGGGCAGCCAACTCCGACGGGAAATTGATCGCCCATCCTCCGCGAGCCCGAATGGACCAAACGACCCGGGATTTCACGCAGGAATCTCTTGCAGTCTTATCTCTGTCGCTTTAGAGTATTTTCATCCCCGCCTTGAAACGGTCAACTTGGTCAATTGCGTGCTGGATGTGGTTGGAAGTCACGCCACAACGCCAGAGGGGATCGAAACCCACCCTCGCGGGTGACCGAGCCAGCTTCGATCCGCCATGAAACCCGGCACTTGTGCTGACCCGTGTCACGATCGCAGTGTCGTCGTCACCCCGCAGTCTCTCAGATAAGTTTGTTCGACCCTGGAAACTCAGAAAGGCTATTCCGATGAAAATCCCCCCGATTGCGCCACCCATCCTGCGATCGTCATCCGATTCCTCCCGCGTGGTGACACCCGCTGCCGGTGAGGTGAACCCTGCGGGTTCGGTTGGGGGTGGTTGTCAAGCCGGGTACACATCCTGTACCGACGGCACCAACACCTGGTGCTGCCAGAATGGGACCAGTTGTGGTTCCTCCATGGGCGTCTGCACGATGTGACAGTGCCTGACAAACGGCAGCACACACCCCGAACAACTTTGCAGCCGCCCAACCCGCCCATGACTCCCTTGCCCGATCTCGAAAAGCTGTGGGTCGAGACCCGGGGAGATCCGCGGATCTGTGTGGCGATCCTCGATGGACCCGTTGATGTCCGTCACCCGAGCCTGGCGGAAGCGCAGCTGGTCCAGTTGCCAACGCTCGTCCCCGCAGAGGTCGACCGTGGCTGGGCGAGCCTCCACGGAACACACGTCGCCAGCCTGGTGTTCGGTCAGCACGATGGGCCAGTGAAGGGTGTGGCACCAGACTGCCAGGGGTTGTTGCTGCCGATCTTTGCGTCCGGGGAGGGCAACACCCCTGTATCCTGCACGCAACTCGACCTGGCGCGGGCCATCTCGCAGGCTCTTGCGGCTGGTGCTCAGATCCTCAATATCAGCGGCGGGGAGTTCACCCCAGGTGGTCAGGCCCACCCGCTGTTAGCCGATGTCGTTCGGGAATGTGAGCGACGTGGCTGTTTGATCGTCGCCGCTACCGGGAATGACGGCTGTGCCTGTGCGCAGGTTCCGGCAGCGGTCCAGTCGGTGCTGGCCGTCGGGGCGCTGGACGAGCGCGGAGAACCCCTGCCGTCGAGCAACTGGGGCGGTTCGTACCAGCACCAGGGGATCATGGCCCCCGGTCAGGATCTGCTGGGGGCTCAACCCGGTGGAGGAACCACACGAATGACAGGAACGAGTGGGGCTGCCGCTCTTGTCAGTGGCGTGGTTGCGCTCCTCCTGTCGCTTCAGTTGCGTCGTGGGCTTCGTCCGGACCCCCACGGGGTCCGGCGGGCATTATTGCAAACCGCGGTGACTTGCGGACCTCATCCGGCACGGGATTGCCCTCGATTATTGGTCGGTCGTCTGAATCTCTCTGCTGCGATCGAATCCCTTTTCAAGGACCACACCCCGATGTCGCTCTCGACGGAATCCCCATCTGGGCAGCCAAACTCGGCCCCCCCGGTCGACTCCCTGCGCAACGTCACTCCGTTCGTGTTGCCCCCGATCCCGGACGCCCCGGCAGGAATTCAACCCTCCGCCTGTGGCTGCCCGGCGAAGCCCAAACAGTTGGTATATGCACTGGGCCAACTGGCTTACGACTTGATTAGTGAAGCTCGCCACGACGCACTCAAGCAAAAGATGATTGCCGATTGGAGAAGCGAAACGCGCCGCAAACAGTTGACGAACGAACCTGGCGCTACGGGGCTGCCCCCGGAGAGATCCAACCCCCGGGACAGCGATCAGTGGATCGCTCACCTCGAGTTGAATCCCACTGATGCCGCTTCGGTGGAGTGGATTTTGCTCCTGGACGGCACGCCGATCTATGCAATCCGACCGGACGGACCGTTTGCCGCAACGGTCTACACGGAACTTCGCGAATTTTTCAAAAGCCAATTTGAAGAGGGAGTCGAGCGTATCTCGGTTCCGGGCACCCTGGCAGGGCAGACCCGGTTGTACATGGGGCAGACTGTCCCCATCTTGGTCCCGGAGTTACGAGGGATGTACAGTTGGAGTACAGCCGAGCTGGTGAAGGCGACTCACGGCGAGCCCCCTGCGGATGCTGCTCCCGACCTGCTCCAAACGCACAACAAGAAGACCGCCGGTGTCGCAAGCTTTCTGGACAAGGTCTATTACGGTCTGCGCAACCTTGGTCTGCTTCCCCAGGACCGCGCGCTCAACTTCGCTGCGACGAATGCGTTCAACGTCGAAAAAATGTACGAGTCTGCCATCCAGGAGCAGATGGAACTGGAGAGCATCAACGTCGTGCGGAGTCCGTTTTGCCGGCCCGATTCGGATTGCTGGGATGTCGAAGTCTATTTCTTTTATCCGGAGCGGCATGTCCAGACTGTCCGCCGGGTCTACCGCTACACCGTAGATGTGAGCGATATTGTCCCGGTCACTGTTGGGCCAATGCGCTCCTGGTACACGCGGTAAGGCGAGTAGAAATCTCCCAGGTTCCCAGGGTTTCGCCGGAAGACCGGGCTCACCCTGGGCGATTATCCGCCGACCCTTCGGGGCGAAAAACAGAGACCAACTGCTGTTTATGACCGTGGGAGATTTTCTTTTGCCGCTCCCCTAAACGCCACCAATGCGAGTACCGTTGGGCGAACTGGGAGACCGCGACGATGATTCCCGGTTATTCTGGGGCCTGAGAGGTTCCCGGTCTGGCGACATTCCCAACCCTGTGGTTCGGCTGGACACTTTCTTCCCCCTGCGGCATACCCACACCTGTCCAGGTCGTCCCGGAGGGGCCGGTGATGCGGCTGGTTTTGCCCATCTTCGTGGGTATTGTCCTTGTGGTTCTGGCCGGGCAGGGATTCGCTGAGCCCCCGATCCCGGTCCCCCCACCGCCACCCCCGGATAGGCTCCCAGACTTGCCGATGGGGTCGGCTCCGATCGTGGTTCACGCACCGCCAGCTGCACCCGACGCAGCGCCGCTGTCCGGTGGGGTGGAGGTGTCCCAGCCGCTCCAACCGGTTGGGCCGCTGCCAAAAACAGCCGAACCGGATTCACCCACCCCTTCAGCGGAACCGATCACACTTCCCACTGACCGTAACCCTCGCCCTGGGCACGTCCTTGGGCAATTTTGGGACAGCGATGAGTTCCTTCTCTGGTGGCCCAAAGCCCAGCCGCTGCCACCACTCATCACCGGCTCGCGGACCGGCGTTCCGCTCCTAGGGCAGCCCCAGACAACTCTCATCGTTGGCAACAGGGGGATCGACAACCAGGACATCGCTGGTTACCGGGGAACGATCGGATTCTCTCTGAACGACGAGGACACGGTCGGATTCGAGGGCAAGTATTTCTTCCTCGGCACCCGAACCCTCACCACATCGGTGAGTGACCTCTCCAGTGACCGGTTTCGATCGCTCGGTTTACCCTACGTGAATGCTGTGACCGGGCAGGAGGATGTTCTCACGCTCGCCAGCCCCGGGCAAAGCAGCGCTCAGCTCGCAGCATCCACAACGACCCGGGCGCAAGGGGCCGAGGCAAATGTGGTGGCCAACCTGTACGCCGAGCCAGGGCTGAAGCTCCACGCCCTGGTGGGCTATCGGTTCCTCCAGGTCAATGAGGGATTGCTGATCGATGAGACGTATCTTCAGTACCCTACCCCGCAGTTTGGCAACACCAAGACCCTGGGATTGATCGCCGACCAGTTTGATGCGCGCAACGAGTTCAACGGGATGCAACTGGGACTTCTCGCCGACGCTCACCACGGCATGTTTTACGTCGAGTTGACCGGCAAAGTCGCGCTTGGGATCAACACAGAAGTGGTTCGGGTCGATGGCGTGACCCACCTTATCACCGCGGCCAACCCGGTGCCGATCCTCCAGTCGTATCCGGGAGGTGTGTACGCCCTTCCGTCGAACATGGGACAGATCAAGCAAACCGCGTTCGCCGTGGTCCCCGAGGGGATCTTCAAGACCGGGCTCAAACTCGGCGATCGGGGGCGGTTCTACGTGGGGTACAATTTCCTCTATCTTAACAACGCAGTCCGGGCGGGAAATCAAGTGAACACAACGATCAACCCGGCACAAATTCCACTTTTGAACCCAGGCGGAACGTACACCGGGCCAGAGCGCCCAGAAGCCACCTTCACCCGTAGCGATTTCTGGCTTCAGGGTTTGATCATCGGGTTTGAGACCCGGTTCTGATCCTGCGGTGAGGGTGAATCTCTCCCAGTCGAAGACCAATCTCACAGGAGGGGTTCTGGCGACATTGCCGCCATGCGCTAGAATAGAGTCTGCCTTGCCCCCTGCGACCTCACAAACGGCCTCGCGGCCGCACCGACCATGCCCCGTGACCCCTACGAAGTTCTCGGCGTCTCCAAGTCCGCCTCCGCAGAGGAGATCCAAAAGGCGTATCGGAAGCTGTCGAAAAAGCACCACCCGGACCGGAATCCAGGCGATAAACAAGCCGATGCAACCTACAAGGAGGTCCAGACCGCGTACGAGACCCTCACCGATCCGGTGAAAAAGGAGAACTACGACCGGTTTGGATTTGCTGGCCCTGGGTCGGGCGGTGTTCCAGGGGGAGGGGGTTTCACGGGGGGTGCCGGCTTCCCGGGAGGCTTCCCCGGTGGTGGAAATGTCGACCCAGCAACGGCTGAGGCATTGTTCCAAAATTTTTTCGGTGGCAGTGCGGGTGGCGGACCGGACCTTGGTGACCTGCTTGGCGGGCGGCGGGGAAAGCAGAAATCCCGGCGACGACCACCCGAACCTGTCGAGTCAGACGTGACGATCCCGTTCGAGGTGGCGGCAACCGGCGGGAGCGTGGGAATCGAGGTGGGCGGGCGGCGAATTGACGTCCGGGTTCCAGCGGGGATCGAGGAGGGGAAGAAACTCCGGGTGCCCGCCGAGGCGACTGGCTCCGCCGAAGTCTTGCTCCGGGTCAAGGTTGCTCCACATGCCTATTTCCGCCGGGAGGGGAACGACCTGGTCCTGGATGTTCCGATCAGCATTCCGGAAGCTGTACTCGGGACCAAGGTGGACATTCCCACTCTCGATGGGACGCGGCTGACAGTCAAGGTTCCTCCTGGCACTTCGAGCGGAGCCAAGCTCCGCCTCCGCGGGAAGGGTGTCAACGGGGGGGACCAGTACCTCCTATTCAAGGTGATCGTACCGACCGGAGCGATCGACGAGAAGAGCCGACAGTTGATCGAGGAGTTCGCCGGGCTGAACCCACAAACCCCGCGCGCCCAGNNCCTCGCCCTCCCGTTATACCAATGATGGCTCCTGGAATGAGACAGCCTCAACGGGTTCTGTATGAAAGAGAACCCCTGAGACTCATCGAGCGCGAAATCGTCTCGCTGAAGATGGTCTTTCATTCGGAGAAAAGACTCCGAAGCCAGGTGACTCCATGACCACTCAAGGTGGGTCTCCCCGACTGACGTTTCCCCAGAGCCGGCGGATGAAGACCCCCGCTGAGTTCGACCGAACTTACGCCCGGAAGCGGTCGGTATCGGATGGGGTGTTGATCGTGTATGCTTGCGAGAACGGGCTGGACCACCCCCGGCTGGGCTGTTCAGTGTCGCGAAAAGTGGGGTGCGCTGTGGTCCGCAACCGCTACAAGCGGTTGTTCCGGGAGGCGTTCCGACTCGCGCAGCACGACCTCCCAGCCGGAGTTGACCTGATCGTGATTCCACGGTCTGGACCCGAGCCAACACAAGAGTTGGTGACGGAGTCGCTGGTCAAACTCGCCCATCAGGCGGCCAGGAAGCTCGGACCCCCGCCCCCTCGTCCACGTCCTTGTCAGAATCATTAGCGGCAAGTGATCCAGCCTATTGTATATCGCTGATTAATAGTATATATACTACCCCTGGTTCCCACACTCCGCGTGGGAACCGGTCTTTCCCCGCTCTACGGGGTGGGCCAACACACCAGGTACGAGATCTACCGTATCCCCGGTCAAGCGTCCGTCCCGTTCAGGCCAGGACGATGAGCGTCGAAAAAGGCATTCCCACGCAGAGCGTGGGAACGAGAGATATATATTATCTAATCTATTCTATACATTTTGATCTGCACGACCTGCAGGCCATTCTGCTTTGTAACTGGATCGCTCATACCCGTTGTGAGGGTCAAAGCACTCGGATTCAAGCGAGGCATTCACTCACCACACAGCACCGCACGCACTTTGGCTGCGAGTGCAGTTGTCGTGAATGGCTTCTGGAGGAACGAGGCCGGCGAGCCGATCGCAGTGGTGGTTCGTGCTGAGACTTCGGAGTAACCTGAGACGAACAGGATGTGGATCGACGGATTCGTTGCTCGCAGACTGGCGACGAGTTCGCGCGCCGGCAGGCCGGGCATCATCACATCGCAAACGATGAGATCCACTGGCCGCGGATGTGCGGCCACGACCGCCAGCGCCTCAGCCCCATCCCCGGCTTCCAGCACGGTGTATCCGAGCGATCGGAGACTGAAGGCAATCAATCCCCGAACCGCCCGGTCGTCGTCCACCACCAGCACGACCTCGGTTCCCCGTAGCATCGCTGCCGGCGCGGCACGGACTGGGATCGGGGAAGGGCCTTCAGCCAAAGGGAGGTAGACGTGAAACGTCGATCCCTGCCCCGGCTCGGATTCCCCTCGGATGTGCCCGCCCCCGCTGTTGACAATCGTCAGAACCGTCGAGAGCCCCAGCCCGGTCCCCCGGCCAGCCGGTTTGGTGGTGAAGAATGGCTCGAACGCTCGGTCCAAAGTTGCGGCGTCCATCCCACACCCATTGTCCGCCACTCGCATGACGGCATACCCTCCAGGTGGCACCCCGGGATGAGCTGTGTCGGCCTTCCCTACCTCGACCAGGGCTGTGGTGATGGTGATACGCCCGCCCGTTGGCAGCGCATCACGGGCGTTGATCGTCAGGTTCATGACCACCTGTTCGACCTGTGACGGATCGGCCGCAACCGGGGGAAGGCCGGGGGCCAGGTTGGTGACAAGCTCAATCCCTGGACCGACGAGCTTGCCAAGCATCTGTTTGCAGCCGTGGACCAGGGCCGTCAAGTCGGCTCGCGCAGAGTCAGCCGTGGATTTCCGGCTGAAGCCGAGCACCTGGCGGGTTAACCCTGCGGCCCGCTGGCCTGCGGAGGACACCTCCTCAAGAAGGGCGCGCGCTGCGTGCCCTTCGGGGAGGGTGCTGATCGCGACATCAGTGTAGCCATTGATCACCGTGAGCACGTTGTTAAAATCATGTGCAATTCCGCTCGCGAGCAATCCCATCACCTCCATTTTCTGAGCCTGGAGGAACTGGGCCTCCAAGAGTTTCACCGGTGTGATGTCTGTCTGCACTCCAACAAAGTGGGTCAGCCAACCATTGGAATCCGTCAGTGGGGTGATGGAAAGGGCGTTCCAAAACGCAGTCCCATCCTTGCGGTAATTCCGCAGGACGACCGAACACGCCTGGCCCTCCTCGACTGCCTTCCGGAGTCGGGCGAGTTCTGCAGGGTCAGTGTCCGGTCCCTGGAGGAACCGGCAATTGCGACCAAGTACCTCCGCGGAGGTGTAGCCGGTAAGCCGCTCGAAACCTGGGTTACAGTAGATGATCGGATTATCGGTCCGGGTGGCGTCGGTGATGACGAGCCCGATCGCCATCGCCTCGACCGCCCGCAAGGGGAGTGTCACAGGCATGTCCATCCCACCAGGGAGTCGATCGACGGCGGGCCGACCAGAGGAGATCGGGGGCCACAACGCGGGGACCAAAAATCGACCCGGCAAGGGGGTCGCCGTCAGGTCGTGCCTCATGATAAACGCCCTCACCCGGGACCAGTCCAATTGAGGTGAGCCCGGTTCGGACCGGACCAGCCGCAGGAGCGAGGTGGGGGGACCAACCGTTCCCGTGCAGTGAAAAGTTATCGAGCGGAGCGCAGCAAAGTTTGCTCAGGCAGTGGAGGGTCGGGAGTCCCTGCAACCTGGGGGGTGCCGGGGAGAGACTAAGAGCGGAAAAATCCACATCTGGCGCGAGCCAGTTGCGCGATCCTTCGGGAATCCGGGAACCCATTCGGTCAGCCCGGTGTCAGGTGGGTATGACCCACCCTCAACCCCGGAGATCGCCTGCATGCCTACCGACGCAGACTTCCTCGGTAAACTTCTCGAGAACCCGGCCGAAGAGACGACCCGTCTTGTGTACGCGGACTGGCTCGACGAACAAGGAGATCCCCTCTCGAAAGACAAAGCCGACTTCATTCGCCTGGAGTCCCGGATGGCTATCCTTCCGGAACAGAGTCTGAACCGACTTCGATACGTCAAACAACTCCAACGGCTGGCCAGCAGAGTCGACCCGCAATGGCTGGCGGCCGTGAGCCACCCGCGGCTGGAAGTTTGCCCGGTACAGTTCGAGTTCGAGTGCCCAAAGCAATGGGCCGAATTGACCCCGACAGAGGATGTCCGGGTACGGTCCTGTGCGAGTTGCCGCCGGAGCGTCTACTACTGCGAGACGCTCAGCGACGCCCGGACGCAGGCTACGGCTGGGGATTGTGTCGCACTGAGTCCGGCGCTGGTCAGGCGACTGAACGACCTCTCACCTTCGCGCCCGCTCGCACCCGGAACGATCCGGCTGACTCCCGACATGATCGCACGGTTGCCAATGGCCGGGATCCTCACGGTTGAGGACTTTGTCAGGCCATCAGAAGCGGGCTTGGGCAGACCACCCGCCCCTGATCGGAATGATCGCATTCAAAAGCGAGCGGCAAAGGCCCGGCTAACCCGGATTATTCATCATGCAAAGAATTGTTGATGCAACTCCTTCACAGTGCGGGGGTTACCGTGATTTCATGCTATAGCACACTGTTTGGGTAAGATGGGTGTAAATCGTATCCCATCCAAGTTTTATGCCGCTTGTTGTCTGACTCATGAATAATCCGGGCTAAACTCCCGCCGTGGTCGACGCCGCTTCCGAGACTGTTGGGAGGATGAGCCGCAGGACGATCGATTTTGATCCCGCACACCCTATTTTTGGGTGGGCGTCACCCCTCGGTGGAATCGGTCGGCGGCGGGATCGAGGTTTTGAGCCAGTATCAGCATGAACACGAAGAACACCACACCGAACCCCAGGAACCCCAAAACGAGATACCGCCCCGACATTCGCCCGGCCGGGGTGGGTCGGGGTTGGGTCTCTTCCGCGACTGGGTCCGTCATAACTGCCCCTCCATCTGCAACACCTCAACCGAGGACGCCACCGCACGGACCGTGTCGTCGATGATCGCGTCCGTGTGCTCGCAACTGGTCATCCCGGCGAACCCCCACAGGTCGACCCCGTTCAGGAGCATGGCTTGCCGCATCGCCGAGATTTGCTTCGGGTTCTTCGGCCCATCAAGCTGGTTGAGGTCGCACCCAAACGGGATGAGTCCGTCATTTTCCCCCGCGTCTGTCCTGGGCCGCGGTCCGTGATATCGGGTGACGATCCGCACCACCGAAAAATCACCATAGGCAACCATCGGCCAGCCGCGAGTCTCGAAGAGTTCATTCAGTCGGTTCCGCAGGCGGACGGCCGCAGCGTTCGCCAGCCGGCAGGGCTCGCCTGTCGCAACCCGTGTCAGGGCTGCGACTCCCGCTGCGGCGGACAGTGGGTTGGCGTTGTAAGTTCCGGGGTGTTTCATCTTCGGCTTACCCGGCCGTGGCTCGATGAATGCCAGGATGTCGGACCGTCCGGCGAGGCACCCACCCGGTAACCCTCCGGCGAGGATCTTCGCCAGCGAGGTGAGGTCGGGGGTGACCCCGTAGTACGCCTGAGCACCGCCCGGGGCGACCCGGAAGCCGGTGATCACCTCGTCGAAAATGAGGACGCGATCAAGCCGCGTGCAGATCTCCCGGAGGCCGCGGAGAAACTCCCCGCGAATCGGAATTGCCCCCCAGTGTCCGCCTGTTGGCTCCAGGATCACCGCCCCGATTTGTGGGTCGCCCACCAGCGCGGCCTCGACGCGGTTGAGGTCGCCTGGGGCGACCGAGACGCAGTTCGCAGCGACCGACTCGGGCACCCCGGGGACAGCCATCGACTCATAGGGCGGGTCAGACCCGACCGTGACGTAATCGTGCCATCCGTGGAAGTGTCCCTGAAACTTGAGGAACTTCGGTTGCCCGGTGTGCAGCCGGCAGAGCCGCAGGGCCATGAGCGTGGCCTCGGTGCCGCTGCCGGTAAACCGCACTTTCTCGGCCGATGGGACGAGTTTCTGGACGAGCTGCCCCCAGGCGATTTCCAGGTCGTGACAGGCTCCGTAGTGTGTGCCTCTGGCCATCTGCTCCTGAACCGCCGTGACCACATCGTCGGGCGAGTGGCCGAGCAAGAGCGCTCCGTGGCCGACGAAGTAGTCGACGAGTTTGTGGCCATCGACATCCCACTTGTACGCCCCCTTCGCACGGGTGACGTACACCGGGAACGGCTCCATCATCCGGGTGTCGTGGGTGACCCCGGTTGGGAATAGAGTTTTGGCCACCTCGAACCGCCGCTTCGATCCAGGGAACGCGGCGGTATAGCGGTCGACCAGTGAAACAGCGGGGCGGGTGGCAGTCAGCATGGGAGCATCCCGGTTGGGGCGAGTGGGAATCAGGTCGTCACAGGAACAAAGCCAGCGGCCCAGGCGGCGTCCTCCGCAGAGAGGCGGGGTTCGGGGAGGCCATTGTAGATATGATCCGAATACCCCCCGGCATCGTACACCTCATCCAATACGAGCTTCACATCAATCGACGCATCCGGATCGGGCGATCGGAGCGGGACAGGGATCTTCGGGATCGGTTCGCGGAGCTTCCACGGCCACACCCCTATCCGGGGGCGTTCTTCGACCCGACTGACGACCGCGCAATAATCGCACGGAGGTATTGCTGTGGCTGGCACCCGGTGACCGCCACGGAGCAGGTCGAGTTCGACGAAATGGCCCGTTGAGCGAAGCAACTCTCTGCGCTTCGCGAGGTAACTTTCGCGATCTGGCCCAGCATACTTGTTGCTGGGGCTGAGGAGTTCGATACTGGTGATCAGTTCTTGCCCGGCCGGATCGTAGATGCCGAGATAGCGGACCTTCAGATCGGGTTCCCCGATGACCCGGCGCTCGCCTTCTGGTTCGTGGACCAGCACCCGCATATCGAGTTTTACGCGATACCGCGGCCGAACCTGGGCCGTGAGTTTCTGCTGGAGTGTGGACAAGAACTGGGTGTGGAACATCTCCCACACCCCCGCCCGTTCCAGGTATGGATTCATTCCAGGAAACGGGGACGGCATCGGCTCGACCTCCGGCAACGGGTGGGGATATTGTACACGCCGGGTCGTTTCCGTCTGCGGCGGGGAGGAGGTGGAATCAGGCATCGCCGAGGCGTTAATCGCCTTGGTCATCAAGTCTTGTAGATCGGGTCGAGGCTCTGGGAGACCCGACGGGGTCAGCCGGAAGTCGGGTCTCCCAGAGCCTCAACCCGACCTACAAGAGGCGGAACTCGACGCTCCAACGTTCGATCACAACCGGACTTGCACCACCCGTTTCCGGGACAACTCGAACCTGGCGGGGTGGCCGGGGTTGAGTCCTCGAAACCCCGGCAAGCCTTCCAGAGGCCTCGTGGACAAGGGGTTCTCAGCGGCTGGT
>PLDW01000480.1 GCA_003136315.1 Gemmataceae bacterium
TCCTGTTCGTTTGATCGGCGAAATACACGGTTTTGATCTTGGACGAGTTCTAATGTCTGGCAGGCAGGCTCCGACCTCCGCGAGGGGGGTGATCGTCGATTCGAGTGTCGGGCTGGTTGGGGCCTGGTCAAAGTCTGTGTTCCTGCGTCGCCGGGCTGTCACAGAGAGCGTCCGCTCCGCCAGTGATCGCCTCGCGCGGCGAAATTTGTGTATTTTTAGAGAATAGATCGATCTATTCACGATCTCCACCTGGAGTCTCTCATGTCAAAGCGAACTGTGCTGTGTGGTGTCATCTGCGTCCTGGTCACCAGTGCGGTCGTCGTTGCAGCGGAACCGATCCAACTGGACATGAAGGCGCTCAAATGGAAAGCGGCGTTTGAGGGTGGCGATCAGCTTGGTGGCTATAACGATGGCGAGAACAAATTCTGCATGTATGTCAACGGAACAGCCACCGGTGAGGTGGCCATCCCCGAAGAGGGGGACTACACGGTTGCTATCGAGGCATCGTGTGACGAAGCGAAAAAGATGTACGCGGCATTCAAGTTAACTATCGGCGATGTCGTGGTGGCGAAGGACCATTCCCTGACGACGCAGAATGCGAAAGTGTACTTTTTCACAGCGAAACTGAAGAAAGGCAAGCAGAACCTCGTCATCGAATTCATCAACGACGAATTTAAGGAGGGTGAATACGACCGGAACCTGTACCTCCACGCGGTCAAGTTGGAGAAGAAGTAACAGGTAGGAGGAGAGGGGCGAACGGGTTAGCATCAGAGTAGCCAGAGGAGGGTCGCGACGAGTGTACCGGCGGTGAACCACACGCATCGCTCGGTCCAGACGGTCAGCCGAAGGGTTCGCGGCATCTGAGTCTTGAGGGCCTTGATGTCGCGTTCGAGGGCTTCGATCCGTGTGCGCAGCTCGTCCATCTGAATCCGCTGATCGTCCACGGACGCAGCCGTTTGGTCGAGCTCGGCATGGAGGCGGAGGATCCGCGCGCGAAGTTCTTCGAGCGCCTCATCGGCTTTATCGAAATCGTCGAATCCCGGTTCTTCGTCGTCGGGTGTCATGAATGGCTCCTTTCAGCCCCCGATTGCGTGCATGGTGCGGTCGGGCTTCACGAACCGAGCACTATTGATTTCGTGTCCCTCCCACTTTGCCCAAATGGTCCGGCGGATGGTTGCCGCGATGGCTGCGGTGTTCGGGTGAGTGGTTCGGAGGAGTGGTTTCACATCGGTTTCGTCCAGGGCAAACAGGCAGTTCCGAATCTTCCCGTCGGCGGTCAGGCGCAGACGATTACAGGAGTGGCAGAACGGCCGAGTCACGGAGGCAATGACCCCCACCTGCCCACGCCTGTCATCATACACATATTCGAGCGCGGGAGCGCGGGGGTCATGGTCGGGTGCCAACGTGAGCGGCGCGACCTCTCGACCCAGGAGATCGAGCAGTTCCTCAGCCGGGAACACTCTCTCACGCTCCCAGGGATCTGCCCCAATCGGCATGTATTCGATAAAGCGGAGCTCGAACCCCTGGTCCCGACAGAACCGAGCAAGAGGAACAGCATCGACTTCGGCGAAGCCGCGGATTGCGACCGCATTCACCTTGATGGGGCCGAACCCAGCAGACTTGGCCGCAGCAAGCCCCGCGAGAACCCGGGCGAGTCCATCGCGGCGAGTCAACTCGTGGAACCGCCCTTCGTCGAGGGTGTCGAGTGAGACGTTCAGTCGTCGGAGGCCAGCTGCGAACAACTCCGCGGCTTGATCGGCGAGCAGGATTCCGTTCGTCGTCAGGCCGACGTCGCGGATGCCCGGGATCGCGACAAGCATCCTGGCTAGCTTGTGCAAATCTTTCCGGACAAGTGGTTCGCCGCCAGTCAATCGCACCTTGTCGACGCCAAGGCTTGCTGCCACCCGGACGAAGTGGGTGATCTCCTCAAAGGTGAGCAACTCGGATCTGTCGCGGAATACGACATCTTCAGGCATGCAGTATGTACACCGCAGGTTGCATCGGTCGGTGACGCTGACCCGCAGGTTGTTATGGTGGCGACCGAAGGAGTCTACCAGCGCGGATGTTTGGCGGCTGACGCTGGGCGTACCCAGACCGCTCCCCGGCTCGCGTGCCGGGTCGGTGGCCAGGTGGAGTGGCAGTCTCGCGGACATGGGGTAATGTCGGTCAGTGGGTGGGCGATGGCAGCGGGAGGAGGCAACCTTCGCCGCTCAGGTGGCGGTCGTCGTTCCACAGCATAATAGCGGGTTCGTCGAGCTTTCCGTGTTCGAACCAGAGGACACTGATGGATGAGGTGCCAAGGAGCAGGTGGCGGCCGAACGGAACCGCGACCCTGCACCACCGTGCGGCCAGCACTCGCAAGTAGTGTCCGTGAGCGAACACTAACACGTTTCCAGTGAGCCCCCGAAGCCGCTCAACCACTCGATCCGCTCGGGCAGCGATGTCGTCTGGGGTCTCACCACTGGGTGCCCCATCGCGGAAGAGGTCCCAGTCTGGGCTGCGGGCTTTGATTTCCGCGGACTTCAGGCCCTCGAACGCTCCGTAATCCCATTCCATCAGGTCGGGATCCAGATCGGCTGTGGGGAACCCGGCCAGCTCACACGTCCGCCTTGCGCGTTGGAGGGGGCTCGTGAAGACGCGGGTGAATTTCAGATGTGCGAGCCGTCGACCGATGAGCCGGGCGTCGTCCTCACCATCGGGTGTGAGTGGGATATCGGTCCGCCCGGTGTGCTGGCGGGTTTTGGTCCAGGCTGTCTCGCCGTGACGGGCGAGATAGATCTTCGGCAAGTCGTTGGCGGAGTCGCTCATCGGTCACCGGGTTTGGCGGACTGGTGGACCCACGTGCCGGACCCATCCGGCGCGTTCTCCCGTTTCCAGATCGGGACGAGTTCTTTGAGAGCATCAATCGCGTATCGACAGGCATCAAACGCAGCAGCTCGGTGCGGTGCGCTGACCGCAACGGCAACACTCACCTCCCCGACCGAGAGTCGGCCGAGTCGATGGACGAGCCCGACTTCCCCGACCTCCCATCTTCGACGCGCTTCGACCTCGATTTCTGCCATCTTCTTCTCCGCCATTGGCGGGTAGGCTTCATAATCGAGGAATACGGTGACCTGCTCACCGGTCAAGTCGCGAACTGTCCCCAGGAACAGAGCAACCGCCCCGCAGTGGGGTGATCGAACAGTTTCTAGCAAGGCTCCGGGGTCGATCGGATCATGGGTGAGCCGAACCATATGCGTATTCTATCGACTGGTGCTCAGCCCCCGCTCACCGGAGGAATCACAGCGAGTTCATCGCCGGGTGCGAGAATATGGTCATCATCCGCGAAATCGTGGTTCAGGGCAATGGCTGAGCGGCCCAGTAACCTCGTGAGAATCGGTTTGGCTCTGGCCAGTGCCGTGCGGACATCTGCGACCGTCGCTCCTGCGGGCAAATCAATCGTGACCATCTCGGCCCTTGCCAGTTCCCTGGCGCCGGCGAAGAGGTGGACAGTAAAGCTCATGGTCAATCACTCACCAAATCGCTGAGGGGTCGTCGGAGCTTGGTCCCGATTTCGGGGAGCAACCCGTAGGCGTAGGCGAGGAACTGGACCGGGTGGAGGGTTCGCTTTCCCGTCCCTTCCTGCATCTGAAGTCGGCAGGTGCTGCACTCGGTCGATCCGAAAAGCACTCCAGGGCGATTCAGCTCATCAAGCATCCGCTTTCCCGCTTCAAGCGAACTGGTCGCGTTCGCAGCGCGGAGTCCCCACAACCCTCCCATCCCGGAGCAACTGACATCAATGGTCCGGGCTGTCACTCCCGGGATCAACTCCAATAACCGGGGACCAGCGGTCGGACCGTGCAGAGCCTTCAGGTGGCAAGGGACGTGGTGTCCGAGGGTCACATTGAGCCGACGGAAGTCGGTCTTGAGTCGGCCGGCTGTGTGCAACTCCCACAGGTAGGTGGTCAGTTCGACTGTGTTCGCAGCCAGCG
This sequence comes from Gemmataceae bacterium, assembly GCA_003136315.1. Classification (GTDB taxonomy): domain Bacteria; phylum Planctomycetota; class Planctomycetia; order Gemmatales; family Gemmataceae; genus Urbifossiella. Next base: position 3,972 of record PLDW01000480.1, read on the forward strand.
TGGCGGTGTCTGGATCGTTCGACAGAGTCGGGTAATCTTGCGTGAGCATGAGAGCGGCAGTCGGTTCTGAACAAACCACCTGATACCCCTCACGTATCAGGTCAACGAGAACCCGGACGTTCTGTCCCGCTGCCTCGCGGGCGGTTTCGACATCCCCCTCGGCGAGCGCAGGCATCCCACAACCGATCTGTCTGGGCGGAACGTACACCTCGACACCGTTGTGTCGAAGAACTGCAACTGCGGCTGCACCAATCAGGGGGTCATTGTAGTTCGCGAAGGTATCGACGAAGTAAGCGACCTTCGCTGGGTGGTTGAAGTGATGGGTTTCAGGTGAACGGGAGAACAACGAGTTCTGCGTGAGGGTTGTGGATTTCCGGGTGAGCCCTTGCCCTCTGGCCAGGCGGAAAAACGTGCTCAGGGCGAAGGCGGGGAGTCGTCGAGATCGCGATACACCGAAAAGCTTCTCGGCCAGCCAGCGGACCGATTGTCGGGTCAGAAGTCCGTTGACGAGAGGGGCAAAGTTGCTTCCCGCTGCAGCGAGCCATTCGGCTCTGGCAAAGACCCAGTCCGCGCGTTCCAGCCCGTTGGCCGCGTGCCGGGCGGCTTTCGCTTCGAGCATGAGTTTCGACACATCCACGCGCGCCGGGCACTCGTCGCGGCACATCCGGCAGTTAATGCACCCGGAGGAGATCTCCGCGATCTCGTCCGAGCCCATGTTGACCGGGTCGGTGATCAGGCGCAGGACGTTGGTTTTTGCTCTTGGAGAGTTCTCTTCACGTCTGGTTACGCGGAATACAGGGCACATGCGGCCGGTGCCCGCAGTCGGGCGGCAGTCGCCACACCCGGTACATTTGCCGGCCTCGGCCGACGGAGTTGAATCCGCCCAGTGAAGAATCGGAAAGATTGGTGCTGTGGTGGAATCCTGGGACGCGGGAGTCGACCCGGGTGTAAGGGGAGGCGGTCGCGTTTCGGGGGAGTGATTCACCTGCTCACCGGCTTGCCCCTCAACGACTTCTCGAAGTGGCCACGCCGGCCGGCTGGGATCAGGACCGATGATCTTGCCGGGATTGAGAATCCCCTTCGGGTCGAAGATTCGCTTGACTTCCCGGAACACGGGCAGGATGGGGCCGTACTGCTTCTCGACCCACGGGGTCCGTGCAATGCCGGTTCCGTGCTGGGTGCTGACAGTCCCGCCCAGGCCGAGGGCAATCCCGTGAACGAGTTCGGCGATGGGCCACAACTTGGCCCGGTCGGCGGGGCTCTCGAGGTCAACCAGGGGGCGAGTGTGGACTTGACCGGTCAGGGGGTGAGCGAGGAATGATCCGGTCAGCTCGAAGCGCTTCAGTACCTGCTGTACCTGGGACAGGAACTCGGGGACGGCCTCGGCTGGCACTCCGACATCCTCAATGAATGCGACCGGCCGTGGTCCCCGTCCGAGCCCATACAACCCAGACACTGCGGCAGCTCGGACCCCTCGCACCCGGGCTATCCCGTCCGGATCGCAGGTCGGCTCGACGAGTATAGTGAGCCGATGCGAGTCCCGGAGCTTCTCGATTGCGTGGCTTGCCCGCGCGATGGCTTCGCGTTCCGTATCCTCTTCAAACCAGATCACCAGTGCGGCTCCGACCGAAGGTGGAATCAGTCCGGCTGGCTGCCCTGGGCGGGGTTGGCGGGTGACGGTCAGAAGACGGCGGTCGAGGAGGTCGCAGCCGACCGCGCCGGCCGTTCGGAGGTCGATTCCAGCGCGGATCGCAGCGTCGAGGCTGGCGAAGCCGAGGAGTGTGATGCTCGCTCCGCCTGGCAAGGGAACAGTCCTGAGGGTGGCGACGGTGATGATCCCGAGTGTGCCTTCTGATCCACACAGGAGTTTTGCCACATCGGTTCCGCCGTTGTTCAAGACATCATGAAGGAGGTATCCACATCGGTTGAAGGCGGTGAGTGGGCGCGTGAGGTGAATCAGCTCATGTTTAGCGCGCAGGAGAGCCGTCGTTGCGGTGTGAATGTCGTGGGTCCGTGGACTGTCACCTTTAGGGTTTCCAGGAGATCCGACAATCGCGAGGGGCGGACCTTCAGAGCCCGTGGAAGAATTGGAAAAGTGGGGGCTGATGAGGGTCGACGCTTCCCCGTTGTCCCAGACGACACCAAGACCGGAAATATAGTCCCGTGTGTAGCCGTGGCGGAATGCATTACCACCCGAGGCGTTGGTCGCAACCATTCCGCCGAGGGTGCAACTCGAACCGCTTGCCGGGTCGGGTGCGAACCGCCGGCCATGCGTTGCCAGTGACTCGTTCAACTCTTCAACCCCCACCCCAGGCTCGACCGTTGCCGTGGTGGACGTGATTTCCAAGATCTTACGGAGGTGGACACTGAGATCGACAATCAATCCTGGGCCGAGGGCTTCCCCGGCGAGTCCGGTCCCAGCACCCCTGGGGATCAGCGGGATCGCGTGTTCAAAGCAGTACCGGACGAGAGTTGAGAGATCCTGGGTGTCCAGAGGGATGGCGACCCCAAGCGGTGTGACCTGGAACGGACTCGCATCTGTTGAGTAAATCCCACGTGTCGTTGCATCGAACGCGAGTCGTCCGCGGAACGTGTTCCGGAGATCTTCGACGATCTGTTGAGGGTCGGACACAGCGTTGTATTTCCGGTAAATCTTGATCAAACCGAAAACATTGGCCCGCAGATGACGCAGACTCCGACGCAGATAAAATCATGATCAAAAATATCTTGGTCTTATCTGGATTTCATCTGCGTCGAAGTCTGCGTCATCTGCGGGCCATGCCTTTTCTTCTCAAGTCATCCGCGGGCCATGTCTTCTCAACCATCTATCCTATTCGTCCGAAGACCAGCGACATCAACTCCGCGCGGGTGGGGGGATTGGTCCGGAACAGGCCCCTGACAGCGCTGGTGATTGTCATGGAACCGGGCTTGCGCACGCCGCGGATCGTCATGCAACTGTGACTCGCTTCGACAATGACCCCGACCCCCCGGGGTTGCAATTCGGTCATGATGAGCTCTGCCAGTGCTTCGGTCATCCGCTCTTGCACTTGCGGCCTGCGGGCGATAGCGTCCACGACCCGGGCGAGCTTGGAAAGCCCGACGACCTTGCCGTTGGGAAGATAGCCGATGTGGGCCTTCCCCGTGAACGGCAGCAGGTGGTGCTCGCAACAACTCGAGAACTCGATGTCCTTCACCAGCACCATCTCGTCGGCCTGTTGGGTGAACGTCTTCTGGAGGTGAATGGCGGGGTCGAGGTGGAGCCCCGCGAAGATCTCGGCATACATCCGGGCGACTCGATCAGGCGTCTCCAACAACCCTTCCCTGTCGGGATCTTCACCGACGGCGAGAAGGATCTCCCGCACCGCCCGGCGGATGCGGTCGTGATCGACCGGCAACGCCTGCTGTGCCGCCGCCTCGGCCAGAGCCGTCAAGGAGGGGGTGTCCGCCCTGGGAGGGAGTGTTCGGGTGCTCGAGGTGAGCCCGTTCCGTTCGGGGGTTTCCAAGTCCGTGCTCCGGCGGGCGTGGGAGAGGGTCGCAACGGTCCAGGCGCGGGCAGGTCCGCTACAGTAGGTTTTCGGCACGATGTGCCGCACCATTTATAGACCCCGTCGCCCGAGAGGACAAGCAACTCGATTGATTCTATACAGTTGTAACACGCGTCGAAATCTCGGCGCCCTGCCGTGAGTTCTTACCCCGGATCATCGCCGAGAGGGTAGAATACTGGTAGCATGTTCCACCGATCCCCGTCTTCTTTCATGTCGGAGGGCTTCTCACATGGCGCTGACTGCAACTCAGGTCGCCGAACAGAAGAAGCAGGTCGAGGAGCTCATCGCCGGACCGGACGTGGGGTTCGCCAAGGCGTTGTTTTTTGGGAAATTCAAGGGGGAGTTGCTCTTCCCCTACCCGGTTCTCCCCCCGGAACAGCAGGCGAAGGCCGATGCGATGGCCAAAACCGTTCGTGATTTCGCGATTCTGGCCATTGATGCCGCAGCGATCGATCGGCAATCCCGCATCCCCGATGGTGTGATCCAGGGGCTCGCGGGGTTGGGAGTCTACCGCCTGACGATCCCGGTCGAGTACGGCGGGATGGGCTTCAACCAGCAGATGTATCTGAAGACGATGGAGGTGTTTGGGGGGCACGATTCGAGCGTGGCCGTGTTCGTCAACGCCCACCACAGTATCGGGTGCCGGGCGCTGGTTCTCTTCGGGACGAAGGAGCAACAGGCCCGGTGGTTGCCGGGTCTGCTGGATGGCTCGAAACTGTGCGCGTTTGCCCTTTCCGAGCCCGAGGCCGGGTCGGATGCAGGAAATGTGCAGACGACTGCCAAACTGACCTCCGATGGTTCTGCCTACATCCTGAACGGGACCAAGCATTACATCACGAACGGTGGGATCGCGGACGTTCTGACGGTGATGGCCCGGACCCCCGCTCCGCTCCCGGAAAAGCCCGATGCCACGAAGATCACGGCGTTTCTAGTGACGCCCGATCTGCCCGGATTTGAAGTACTTGAAGCGCGGGCCGAGAAGTGCGGCATCCGGGGAACCGCGACGAGCAAGCTCAGGTTCACGAACATGCGGGTGCCCAAAGAGAACATCCTGGGGCCGGTCGGGAAGGGGCTGAAAGTCGCGCTGACGGTCCTGGACTTCGGCCGCACGACATTCGGTGCGAGTTGCACCGGTCACGCGAAGGTCTGCCTCAAGGCAATGGCCGAGCACGCCAAGCGGCGAATCCAGTTCCAGCAACCACTCGCCGAGTTCCAGCTTGTCCAGAAGAAGGTCGCGTTCGCGGCGGCCCACACATTTGCGATGGAGGCCGCGACCATGCAGTGCGCTGCCTTCATCGACCGAGGGTTCGAGGACTACATGCTCGAAACCGCGATCCTCAAGGTCTTTGCCACCGAGCACTTGTGGACAATCGTGAACGACACCCTCCAGGTCTGGGGAGGGAAGGGGTATTTCAGCGACCAGCCGCCAGAACGGTGGATGCGGGACGCGCGGATCAACTCGATTGGTGAAGGAGCGAACGACGTCCTCAAGGCATTCATTGCGGTCGTGGGCTGCCGCGGACCGGGCGAATACCTGAAGGGACTGCGGGACGACGTGATGGGTGGGCGGTGGAGCCTTCGTAAGCTCGGCGCAGCGATCGGGGTCGGAGCGAGCCTGGTGGTTCCGTGGGCAACTACGGGAACTCCCGCGGTGCCCGTCCACGCAGCCGAGTTGCAGGACGATGCCCGCACGCTGGGGAAACTGGTCCGCGAGTTCGGGCTCAAACTGCCGCATGTCTTCCTGGGGCTCAAGGACGAGGCGAAGTTCGTGCAGGCGCAACTTGTTCACGAGCGGCTCGCGGACATCGCCATTGACCTGTACGTGAGCAGTTGCGTCCTGAGCCGGCTCGACCTCCTGCTAAGCAAGACCGGGACGAACGGCCAGCCAGTCGACCCCTACGCGGATGTATCGGCGGGTCAGTACTTCCTGAAGCTGGCATTCCGCCGTATCCACGAGCGGTTCGCAGCGCTCGACGACAACGATGATGCAGGGTGTCTGGAGGCGGCGAAGGTGGCGCTCGGGAAGTGGTGAGAACCTGTGCCTCGATAGATTCATAGGGTAGAATCAGCACCAAACCCAAACTTCTCTCTTGGGTTGCCCTACCCATGATGTTCGCCGATGCCGAAGGGTTCCTCAAAGCTCCGAATATCTACGATGTGATAACCATCGGTGGGTTTGTTCTTGGTATCGGGTCAATTTGGATCACATGGGTGCTGGCGAAACGGGATATTCGGAAACAACTTGCGGAAGCCGGAGAGCGAGCTTCTGCTGCGGCTCGGGACGAGGTGAACCGGGTTGCCCAGGCGGTACTCCTCAGTGGTGTATCGAATACCCTTCTGACCCTGGCACTCGCACGCGAGGCATGTGGTAGTAAAAAGTGGTCCAAGGCGGCTGAGTTGTGTACTTTCGCCCGGGAGCAACTCGCGCGGTTCCTCGCCCAGCCGGCAACCCCAACGGACATCCAGACCGAACTCAAGGATGTGAATGGTTTCCTCAGCGACTGTGTTCAGGGTTTACGAGCGATGCCCAAAACTGGGGCCGGGGATCTGCCCGAGGAGTTGCTTCGTGGACTGGACGATACGATCGTCAAACTCCACGGAGTCGATGGCCGCCTGACTGGCATCCGTATGGAAACTTGACATGAACGACCGACTCCTTGAAGTGGTGAAAGCCGCCACCCAAAAAACCATTCGCGGCGGCTTGGAGTGGAAAGCCTTTGACGATCAATCATTTCGGACTCCCGTCGGAACAGGGTTTCTGCACCTCCAACGCGGCTCAACCGTGTTTGTTGATGAAAACGAAGGAGAGTGCCCTATCGAAACATTTTCGGTCCAGGTGTCCAACGCACAAGGCCGGATCGTTGCAGAAGGGAACCCGACTCAAGGGCGATCGGAGGCCTTTGTAGCTTGTGCGAAGCTGTTTGAGGTGGCACGGAATTCTGCACTGAAGTCGGACGAAGTTCTTGAGGAGATCCTGCGCGTCTTGAAAGGCCCAGACGTGAAAGAGCTGGAGGACAAAGCGAAAATGCTTCGCGCGGATCGCCACATTCCGAAGGATGCACTGCTCGCGTTCATTCGATCTGACGAACGGATTTTCGTTGCAGAAGATGCCGTCAAGGCTTTGGATCTGTTGAAGAAACATGCGATCCGTTCTGGAGAATCGAGTCAGTACGTACAGGATGGACTGTTAGGAGATGGAACCTTTCGCGTTAGGGATCAAGATTGGAGTGCCATATTAGAAATTATCAAAAAAATGAACGTCCATATATACTTGGGAAGCTAAGCCAGATCTACTCCGGCGGCCATTTCCGCTTTGGTTGAGCCTCTTCGACTGGCTTTTTCTTTTTCTTCTTTTTCTTCTTCGTCTTCTTCTCGCTCTTCTCGCCGACTGTGACTGTCATGACCGCAAAGATGTCCCAGCCTTCGCAGTCGACCCAGTGCAGCTTCACGAAGGCAATCCCCACCAGCAAGCCGATCACCGCCCCGCTCATGTGGAGTATGGCGGTGGAGACTGAGAAGCCGACGATCCACGCCTGGAGCGCTTCCCACCCGAACATCACCAGGGTGAATACCACGACGGGAGCATCGAAACTGACCGGTCGGAAGAAGAGAATTCCCGCAACACCCACATCGTTCCGTGGCGACCACACCAGCGAGATCGCCATCAGCCCAAAGAGGATGGCCGACGCCCCAAACGATCCGCCGTGCCCGGCGTGGGACATCACCGCTTGTTCCAACCCGCACTGCACGAAGCCCATCCCGAGATACAGCGGAACGAACACCAGTGGGCCGACCTTCCCTTCGACCAGAAAACCAAACGTCCACAGGGCGACCATGTTCCCGGCCAGGTGCCAAAACCCACCGTGGACGAAGTTGGATGTCACCCACTGGAGCGGCTTGAGACCTTCACCGTACTGGAGGATGGAGCTCTCGAACCCCTCTTCCGAAGCGCCAAACATCGCAACGAACGCGATCACGTTGATTATAATCAAACCGATCGTGCCGACTGGGACGTGGTACACGGGGGCATCCGTGCGGTACGGAAAGAGCAGGATCATGGTGGGCTCCGTGGTTGCCGGACTGACCGTGTGTTCGCTGTCGTGGACTTGACCTTTTGGACAGACGCCAGGAAATGACCTACGNNACGATCATGGGGGGTGCCACGGGCGGCTGGCCCGCCCGTGTGACGCCTTCACGGGCGGACAAGCCTCCCGTGGCACCCAAGCCCACTGGAGATTTCCTCTCACCAACTGCCTTGGACCATACGCGGTAGGGTCGGGGCACGTGGGGACTGGCGATTGCGCTCATCCCTGTGTTGCTTCGTCCCTGGTTGTGCCGTAGCTTCAAGAATACTCTTGCCCCCCGCACCGACGTCGCGTCGCGCATCTTGCATCGGAGCATGACTCCATGATCCGCCTCGTCCGGCTCTTTGCTGCGCTCCCCGTGTTCCTCGTTGCCGTCGCCCTTGCGGCGTCTGCGGTTCCGCCCGAGGGGGCGAAGGATGACAAGGGGGCGAAGGATGATAAGGGGGCGAAGAAAGCCCCTGCCAGGGGGTCGGCTGAGGAGGCCCTCACCCAGATCCAGGTGGAGAAGGGGCTGAAAGTCGAGGTCTGGGCCGCCGAACCGCTGATGCAGAACCCGGTTGCGTTCTGCTTCGACGAAAAGGGCCGCGCCTATGTGGTCGAGACGAACCGCCTCCATACGGGTGTCCCGGACACCCGCGGCCACATGAACTGGCTGGATGAGGATCTTGCCTGCCGGACCACCGCCGACCGGCTCGCGATGTATCAGAAGCACAATTACAAGGGGTTCGAGAAGTACGACGACCAGATCCGGCTGGTCTGGGACAGCACCGGAAGCGGACGGGCCGACAAAAGCTCGGTGTTCTCGTCCGGATACAACCGGCCTGAAGATGGGCTCGCGGCGGGCGTGCTGGCCCGGAAAGGAAAAGTCTACCTGGCCGATATCCCCGACCTCTACCTGCTCCAGGACACGAAGGGAGAAGGCAAGGCGGATGTCAAGAAATCTCTCTTCACGGGGTTTGGCCTCGCGGCCCAGTTCATCGGGCATGACCTGCACGGGTTGAGGATGGGGCCAGACGGCAGACTCTACTTCAGCACCGGCGACCGCGGGTTCAACGTCACCACCAAGGAAGGGAAACAGCTCCTTTACCCGAACACGGGGGCGATCCTGCGGTGCGAGTTGGACGGGAGCCACCTCGAAGTCGTTCATTACGGGCTTCGGAATCCGCAGGAACTGGCATTCGATGACTATGGCAATCTCTTCACCTTCGACAACAACTCCGACAGTGGCGACCGAGCTCGCTGGGTCTACGTCGTCGAGGGAGGAGATAGCGGCTGGCGTGGCGGGTATCAGTACGGCACGATGTACAACCCGCCGGGAGTGCCACAGGGGAACCGCGGCCCGTGGAACGCCGAGAAAATCTGGTATGTGCCGGGCAGTGGCGGCGAGCCCCCGGCTTACGTCGTTCCGCCTCTGTTGCACTTCGGTAACGGCCCCGCTGGGATGACGCACTACCCTGGCGTCGGGTTGAATGACAAGTACAAGGATCATTTCTTCGCGTGTGATTTCACATCCAGCCCTGGAAGTAGCGTGATCTGGACGGTTGCGGTGAAACCGAAAGGAGCGGGTTTCGAGGTGACGAAACACGAACCGTTCGTTCGTGGCATGGTGCCGACTGACTGCGATTTCGGGCCGGACGGGGCCTTCTACTGGAGCGACTGGATTGGCGGCTGGGACATGCCCAAAAAAGGCCGCATCTTCAAGGTGACCGATCCGGAAGCGATGAAGAACCCGGCCGTGGCCGAAGCGAAGACGCTCATTGCAGAGGGGTTCGAGTCCAGGTCGGAGGATGACCTCGCGAAGTGGCTCGGCCACCCGCATCAGCAGGTCCGACTCGAAGCCCAGTACGAACTCGCCCGGCGCAAGGACGTCGAACGACTCGCAAAAGTGGCGAAGACCTCCACAAACTCGCTCGCCCGTCGCCACGCGATTTGGGGTTTGGGGATCATCGCTCGTGCTCGATCGAACGACCTGAATCCACAACTTCGACTTCACGATCTCAGTCGTGACAGCGATCCCGAGGTTCGGGCTCAAGTTGCCCGGGTGGTGGGTCAACTCGTTGAGATCTCGAACCTGTACCGGGCGACCTTGACCGTTGGTCTGACTGATCCGGAGCCGCGGGTGAGGTTCTTCTCTGCGATTGCCTTTGGAAAGATTGACCCGAACTCCGCTGGCCTCCCGAGGGCTCCAGTGTCCGAGATCGGGCGCGTGCTTCCCCTTCTCGATCTCCTCAAGGCCAACAATGACAAGGATGCATACCTGCGTCATGCCGCTGTGATGGGCTTGGTCGAGGTCGCGCGGAACCCGATCGACCTCTGGAACGTCTGGGTGACCGTCCGGGAGAAGTATGACACATCCGCTGTTCGACTTGGCGTGTTGCTCGCCCTGCGGCGAGGGAAAAGCGACAAGACCGCCGAGTTCCTCACAGACTCCGATCCGCGGATCGTTGCCGAGGCGGCCCGTGCGATCCACGATGAGCGGATCGAAGGTGCGATGGCCAAGCTCGCCAGTGTGGCAGAGACCCCAGGACAGGCGGACCCGGTGGCATACCGGGCACTGTCCGCGAACTTCAAACTTGGGACGGCTGAGGCTGCCCGGCGGGTGGCCAGGTTCGCGGCCCGTCCGTCCGAACCCGACCATGTCCGGGTCTTCGCTCTCAAACTTCTTGCGGAGTGGACAAAGCCATCCCGTCGCGATCCCATCACCGGGCTGATCCACGATCTTCCGCAACGTGACCAAGGAATCGCTGCGGTCGCCCTGAAGCCGTTGATCGTCGAAGTGTTCTCCGGGTCGGACGTGGTCCGGAGCGAAGCCGCCCAGGTCTCGGCGAAGCTGGGGATCAAGGAGGTTGGCCCCCTCCTGGCCGAACTCGTGCAGAATGGCCAGTCTCCGGCGTCGACGCGGGCCGAAGCTCTCTACGCCCTGGCGGCGGTGAAGGATTCGCGTCTCGGGGCAGCGACCGCTTATGCCTTGACATCCGCCGAGCCGAAACTCCGTGCTGCGGGCTTACTGGTCCGCTCTGGCACGGAACCCGCCGAGGTGCTGAAGACAATTCCCACACTCCTCAAGGACGAGAAAGCATCGCTTGTCGAGAAGCAAGCGGCCTTCGCGATTCTGGGGCGGTTCAAGGAGTCTGCCGAGGTCGATGCGCTGCTCAACACCTGGCTGACCGACCTCATGGTCAAGAAGGTTCCCGATCAACTCGTGCTGGATGTCATTGAGGCGGTCCAGGCCCGGCTCAAGAAAGCGGGATTGAAGCTCCACTCCCCCCTGAAGACGCAACTCGACCGGTACGAGGCCGGGAAAAAGCGAGCATCTGACGGTCTGGCGATGTGGTCCGAGTCGCTTTCCGGTGGAGACGCTGAGAGGGGACGCAACACGTTCCTGAATAACAGCGCGGTGTATTGCCAGCGGTGCCACAAGCTGGATGGACAGGGCGGGGATGTCGGCCCCCCGTTGAATGGGATCGCTGCCCAGGAAGGCAAGGACCGACGGTATTTCCTGGAATCAATTGTGTTGCCATCGGCGAAGATCGCCAAGGGCTACGAGACCGCTGTCCTGACACTCTCCGACGGACGAACTGTGTCGGGCGTGGTCAAGGAGGACACAAAGAAGCAGATCAAGATCATGACCCCCGAAGCCAAGGAGTTGGTGATCCCGGCCGACGATGTGGAGTCGCGTCGGACCGGCCCGTCGGGTATGCCAGACGACCTGCACAAGAAACTCTCGGCTCGCGAACTGCGCGACCTCGTCGAGTTCCTCGCAAGCCTCAAGGAGCCGGAGAAGAAAGGGGGCGGTTGATGCCCGTGCTGTTTCTCGATCCCCTGTTTGAGCAGCAGTTCCGTCAGGAGCGGGAGCGGCGTTCGCACGACCGGTGGGATGAGGTCTGGGGCGGAGTACTGGTAGTGCCCCCGAACCCGAACAATGAACACCAGGGGTTGGTCCTATCGCTGGCAGTGCCATTTACATCGGTCGTTGATCGCGACCGCGGGGATCAGGTCTTGCCTGGAGCGAATGTCAGCGATCGTGAGGAGGGGTGGACCGAGAACTATCGTATCCCGGATGTGCTGGTCTGCCTCGCGGATGGTCGGGCGAAGGATTGCGGCACCCACTGGGCCGGCGGCCCCGATCTGGCGGTCGAGATTGTGAGCCCAGGAGAAGATCCCCGACAGAAGCTCGCGTTTTACGCCGCGATCGGGACGCGCGAGTTGCTGGTTGTCGATCGCAAGCCGTGGGGGATCGAACTGTATCAACTCGTCGGTACACAACTCATTCTTCGGGGCCGTTCAGACGTGGCGAACCCCGCGGTGTTAGCGAGCCGGGTGCTTCCGATCACGTTTCAGCTTGTCGATGGATTGCCCCGGCCGACGATTCGCGTGACCCACACCGCCACCGGGCAAGTGTGGGTGGCATGAACCGTGGTGAGGATCTCTTGGGCGGTGGGCAGGAGAAAGGATACCCGATTAGGGCGAGCGGCCCGCCGGTGCTTGACCCGATTAGGGCGAGCGTCGCGGCGTCAGCCGGTGCTTGACCTGAAGCGTCTGCGACCCTTTAGTTCCAACCGGCGGCCTTACGGCTCGCCGCTCNNGCTCGCTCGGAACTCGGTCGCGAAACTCATGGGTCTATTAGCTCCTGCCCCCCGCCTTGTGGCAGTCATGCCAGAGTGAGCTGAGTGATCATTCTGTCTATCAGTTGCTCGCCATCACGAACCCACAGACGGGCACTCGCATAGACATCTTCGATGAGGGGAAAATTCGGATCGCCCTCGAAGACCTCGAGTTCGGCCACGATCACTCCGCCAACTCCGAATACCCAGAGAGTGTATCCTTTCCTGTCGCCAATCGAAAACTTCCCCACTCTGACGATGCCCGGGCCAATCTGTGCAAGGAACATCTCGTCTTCGGGGAGGTCTTGCCACGGCACATGGCCGACGCTGGTTCCCCGTTGGAGAGCTTTGAGCAGGCCCAAAAGTTTCTCGTTGATCATCCTGATCTCTCCAGGATTCCATCGGCCGCGGGCTTCTTGGCGCAAGGGCGACGACCGGAAATGACCTACTACGTTTGTGGGTGCCACGGGCGGCTTGCCCGCCCGTGAAGGTGTTACACGGGCGAACAAGCTGCCCGTGGCACCCGATCCGCAGCTCGATTTTTTTCTCCCGCCGTCTGCCCATACTCTCTTGCCAGCGGCAGACGAGAATAGGGTCGGTTCTCAGCGCTCCCGGAGTGTATCATCGGAGAGGGCGGGCCGGAACCTGGCTCGATTTGGCTATTTTGCCTTCTTGTGGATTGCCACCACCACAGCACTGCCAGGCTTGCTCTCGAAGTCCGTGGGGCGGTCCTTCCCCGGTTCGGCGAAGGCGATGGTGAGGGTGTCCCCCTCAAGCTTGTAGATTCCGAGCAGGGTCTTGTCCTTGTAGCGGCCTGCTCCTGGCTTCATGTCGATCGTGGCTGGGGTCTTCGATCCGTCGGCGGTGAAAGTTCCCGTGACGGCTGGGGTCTTGCTCCCGGCTCCGGGCGTGACCGTGTACTTGTCGCCATCATGGACCCGGATCGCCCCCTTCAGGTCGTCGTCGACCTTTCCGTCTCGGGTGACCGACTCGATTACCCATTTCCCGGCGGTCGCGTTTTTGTCGTCTGCCGAGACGATTCCGAGCATTCCTGTCAGCAACCCCAGTGTGAGCAGCGTCCGCATCGAGCAGCCTCCGTGTGGGTACAGAAACAGAAATCCCCGCCTGGATGCGGGGAGGTAGTGTATCAACCGGCAGGATCGTCGTCGGAGATGCACAGTAGCGGATATGAGACCGGAGAGAATTTTGAGCGAGGGAACGGACCCCTATCCCGATCCCCTGGGCGTTTTTCTCCCGACGCCTGCCTGACGGTGGTTCATGGCCCCGGGCGCGGGGGAGTTGGAATGCTCGAGATCGTGATTTGCTGACCCGACGAATTGACCAGATTATCCTTATCCATATAAATTACTTGCACACGCAGCTTCTTTTCAGTGGCAGTATTGGGCAGGCTGCGTTCGATGGTTTCCATGTAGTAAACGGTGCATTCCCAGTGTCTGTGTCGAATTTGGGCATTTCCGACTAGCGGGAAGTTCCGAACCGGGTCGAGTTTGTCACAAAGCACGTTCTTCACAATGGTAACGTCATCACGATTGAGCGAGCACGCTTCCTTGGTGACGACCCTCTGTCGTGACAGCTCGCTGAGGATTTCCGCATCGGTCGGTACGTCGTCACCCCTGAGGAGTGCGGCTTCTTCTTTGAGGTCGCCGACTTGTCTCTTCAAGCTTGCCACCTCCTTCCGTAGTCGTTCGTTCTCGCGTTTCAACTCTTCGATGGTAGGTTCGGCGAGTGGGGAGGTCGTGGTTGGAGCCGTCGCGGACGCGACGGGCTGGTGCAGGAACACCGCACTCGACCCGATCGTCGTTGCGGCCAACACGATCATGAGAAGGCACTTGGCTTTGATCAGAATCATGGGTTTCCCTACCTCTTTTGAGAGAACGATGGGCGTCGAAGGAATCGCTGCACTCAACCCTTGTGAGAGTTTGATCGCAGCAGACACAGTGGCCTTGACGAGAAGCGGTGAGACAACCCCCGCTGCAACGGGCGCGAGTGTCTGGATGGTTGGGCTGAGCCTGGCTCGGAGTCGTTCCTTTGCCCGGGCAAGACGAGACTGGAGAGTTCCCAATGGGCAGCCGAGTTGACGCGCGGCAGCGTCTTGTGCCTGGCCTTCCAGATGGCACAGGATGAACGCATCCCGGTAACACTTTGGAAGCCGTTCAATTTCGCGGTCGAGCATCGCCAGCCAGTCGGACTGCTCGACCTCACTGCAAGTCACCCGTTCGGGCCGGGCTGCCAAAAGTTCGGTTCGAGCCTGCGAGATTCTCAGTCGGTTGGTACGAATGCTCATTCGGCGGGCGACACAGTAAAGCCAGCCTGCAAGCGAGCCGTCCGCACGAATTGACCGGGAGTGCTGGATCAGCGCGAGAAAAGTGGCCTGGAATGCATCGTCGGCATCTCCGAACTGGCCCAACACCCGCCGACAGACACCGAGCACCATTGCCCCGTGCCTCCGAACGAGGATCTCGAACGCGGTCGAGTCACGATTCGTCTCGTAGAGTCGAAGGAGGTCGAGGTCTGCGAGTTGAGCCAGACCATCCCTTGCCACGATCTGGCCCACAGACTGAATGACTTTCTGAAGCCCAACCGTCATGCGGGATCTCCATTTCGCCGCGGTTCTACTGTGATAGTGTTCGGCGGTGAGACAAAACGTCCCAGAAAATGCGGACCGCATTGCGCCAGGTGAGCCTGATTGCGGTTGTGAGATCGCAAACTGCCGCAGGGTTTCAAGATGCGGTCAATCACGCCGCGCGGAGGGTGATCAGCGTCAGTTCCGGTCGGCTGTTGTAGCGCACCGGTGGTGCCACGGTTCCGAGTCCGCGGGAGATGTAGACCTGGGTCATCGGCGCTTCGACGAGTCCCTTCAGGTACTTCTGGCCATACCGACTCGGCACGATCGGAGCGCCAAAACCCGGCACGTACACCTGTCCCCCGTGGGTGTGCCCGCTGAGGATCAGGCCGACACGCGGGTCCTTTAAAGTTTCCGCAAAGTCCGGGTTGTGGCTCAGCAGCAGGCAAGCATCCGTCGAGGTGGCGTTGCCGAGAGCTGCGCGAAGGTCGGGTTTCCCGTACCACAGGTCGTCGATGCCAGCGAGCCGGAATCGTGAGCCGCCCCGTTCCAGCCACACGCCTGTGTTCGTCAGCTCCGCAATCCGGGAAGTCCGGAAGCCTTCGACCGACTCCGTCAGGCCGTGTAAGTATTCGTGATTTCCTCGGACCCCGTACACCCCGAGTGGCGCGGTGAGCCCAGACAGAACATCGAAACACGGGGCGATGTACTTCGCTTCCTTGCTCGAGTAATCCCCTCCCAGCACCACCAGATCCGGGCTCAGTGCGTCCGTGGTCCGGACGAGCGAAGCGACGTAATCGAGGTGGACGTAAGGGCCGTGGTGGATGTCGGTGAGAAACGCGAGGCGCAGCCCGTCGAACGCGGCCGGAAGGCGGGGGAGGGCGATTGTCTGCCGCTCGACCTTGACCGCGCCCGCCTCGTAGAGCCCATATGAGGCCGCGGCAACGGGAGTGGCCGGAACAGCGATTGCGATCGCGGCCTTCAGGAACGTCCGGCGGTGCATCGGCGATTCACTCCGGGGGGCGGAACGAACCTGTCATCTGATAGGAATGATAGCGATTGGAGGGGGCATAAAACTAGATCAGAAATCGCTGTAATGCAAGGATTTCTGGCAAATATCCGTGAAGAAAAGGAATCGTGGGAAGGCACAGTGTACCTTTTCGTTAGCATTCGCACCCCGCAAACGGGCGTCGGTTGGGGTTGCTGGGGATGTCAGGTCATGGGTAAGACAGGACTCCCACAATCCCTGACAAGTGGGTAAGGAGTTGTCCAGAATCAAACCCGTGAATCGCTGGCACGGGCTTGCAGCCCGTATTGGCACAGCATGGAACGATGACGGGTGG
>PLDW01000217.1 GCA_003136315.1 Gemmataceae bacterium
TCAGCCGTGACATCGTCCTCGGTCGGGCCTGTGCTGTCAGGGCCAAGGCCCCCGGTATCCGATTCGAGGTTCGGACTTCGTCAGTTGGCAGTAGACTCGTCGCATCATCAAGCCGAATCGAGTTTGTCGCCTGCGGACCGGACGTTCGTCTCGGGTTGCTCTCCACCTCAGCTTGCGGTGGGCCTCACCACTTGTCTGACGCAGTTACCTCTGACTACGGGCCTAGGAACCACAGCCCGGAGAGGACTTGCACCTCGCAAAACCTTCACCATCCCCAGCGCACTGCCACGGGCGGCTAGTCCGCCCGTGAAGGCGTCACACGGGCGGGCAAGCCGCCCGTGGCATCCCCCATGATCGTCGTAGGTCATTTCCTGCCGTCTGCCTGAGTGGGTGCGAGGGGTAACGTTGTCATTGACGATGCGGCAACGGCAGTCGCCGGGTCATCTGATACTTACCCGGCAACTGACGTTGCCGGTTCGCCTGTTGTTCTGAACCTGACCAGAACCTGCTCCTATCGTGTCGGAAGACACTCCGCACCCGGGCTATTCCTCGTGGCGGGCCTGTCCAGGCGGGGAGTCGAGTATCCGCGAGACCCAGGGTGTGAGGGCTTCGCGCGAGAGCCTTTCGGTAAACACGTCGGCCCCGACCCCAGTTAAATGGTGCCCGTCCTCGGTGAGCGGATCAGGCACCCATGCCCGGGCGTCGAACACGGGAACCCGATACTCAGCCGAGAGACTGGAGAGTAACGCATCAAGCTCCCGCAATCCCTCGGGCGAATACCAACTGCGCAGTTCCGACGACTCCGGCATTAGCACCAGACCAGCCTGCCAACCGGCCGCCTGGCAGTGCTCCAAGATGGCCCTGATGGCAGTAACGCCAGGGCCGGTCGGCCGATACCCGGTGCAATAGTCCATGTACTGCCGTTTCGTTTTTGACAGAAGGGTTGCCCGGCGGTCGGTGGTCACAGCCTCCTCAAGCCTGGAGAAGCCATAGTCATCGTTCTTGAGCCCGCCGTTCATACGGCAGTTGTTCATGAGCAAGTAAGGTGTGTATCGATCAAGGATGAGGAACCGATATTCATAAAGCGGAGCGATGAATCCCCGACAACCGTGGGAGGCCGGAGTCTCAGCCGGGAACCCCAACTGGCGGACGACTGGGAGTTCCTCGGGGCTGAGGCGGAAGGGAAGCAACCATCGCGACTCGGGCAGGACTGACCGCTGCCCGGCAAGGAACACAGGGTGAATCTCGATCAGCACAAAATCGGGCTTTGCACCGTCTCTTTGGAGCCGCTGAAGATAGACCGCATTGGTGATCGGCCCCGCCCCAGCCTGTCCGAAGTTGAACACCTCGACCGGACGGTGGACTTGCTCAGTGACAATGCGCGTCGCAGCCTGGGCGTCTGCCGCGTTGAGCATCCGCGAACTGCCCACAAGCAGAACAGTGACCGGTTTGTCGGGGGCGGGAACCTGCCCGGGGTAGAACGCCCGATGCTTGTGGAGAAGAGCGGTTGCGTCGAAATAGAGTGGGTCGCGGAGTGGAGACCACTCGGTCTGGATCGCGACCCCGGTCGTGACTTGAATCGTAGCGAAGAGGATCAGCCCAATCACCACCGAAACAATCGCGCTGTGTCTGCGGGGTCTTTTCGCTGATCGCGAGTTACCCCGGATCGTGACGATCACCACCGAAAGATTCGTGCTGTGTCTGCGGGATCGGCTCGCGACTTGATCAGTGATCCGCCATGCTTGAGCCGCTTTCAACCTGGAGAGTCGCCAGGGTCGGAAGGTGAACCGCATGGATCGATCCCAGGTTTTCGGGCGGGGATAACCACGTTGGCTGGCGTTCGGGAGCGGAGATGCAACGATCCACCCTGCTTCTCCCTGTCCGCACCGGAACATTACGGCCGAGATCCTAGCGAAAATCGGAAAATCGGGTCAACCCCGGACAATGGGGACGACGAACGAGAATGCGGTGAGGCCGGGGAAGAGTCAAGGATGCTCCAGGGGCCTCAAGCAATGTCCCGGCCAGGCGATTCGTGGTCTGCAGGCTGGGCCTGGGGTATGAGATGAAGCAATCCCCTATCCCACATCTCAGACAGATCTTTCGCCATCTGCTCCCATCTGGTTCATCCGTTCACGCACGACCATCTTCCACCCGGAGGTGGGCCAGGGCGGTGGTGTGGCAGTTTCCGATCGTCTTCTTCCTCGGTCTGTTGCTGATCTGGTCTGGGGCTGACATCCTCCGCCCCGAACTCTCCGATCCCGACTATCTCGTCCGCCGTGACCACCTCCGGGATCGACTCAAAGAACACCCTCACGCCCGGCTGACGGTCGTCCTGGGAAGTTCCAGGACAGCTTTTGGGTTCTTGCCAGAATCGCTCCCACAGTCCACCAATCCGTCTACCCCACCCACTATCTGGTTCAACATGGCGCACTACGGTGCGGGACCAGCGTTCAACCGGGTGATCCTGGACCGGTTACTTCGAGATGGAATCCGCCCGGACGTGGCAGTGATCGAATTGATGCCACCTTTCGTTGCCCGGGAGAACCCACGCTTTGTTGGCCCCCATCTGTCGAGCCGGGAACTTCTATTGGCATCAACCTACCTCCCGACGAGACGAACTGCGTGGCATCTGGTTCGCCATCGGTTTGTCAAAGTCGCGAATCTTCGACAGGTGTTTGACCCCTACTCGGCAAGCACCAATCCTGGCCCACTTGGCGGGCCACTGCGGTTGGAAGAGACGATCACGGCAGAGGATCGGACGCAACGGCTCGCAGGTCAACACTTATTGCATGGCCCAGCAGCGCGGGCCATGACTGTCGATCCCAGCGCGGATCGTGCCATTCGAGACACCCTTCAACACTGTCGGGAATGGGGAATCACCCCGGTCCTTCTCCTGGCGCCGGAGGGGTCATCGTTCCGGAGTTGGTACGATCCGGGCGGTCTGCGCCGGTTCGAGACCTATCTCATCAATCTCGCACGGGAGTACCGGGTGCCGTTGGTCGATGCCCGGGCCTGGCTGACGGAGGAAGACTTTCTCGATGGGCATCACCAGCTCCGCCGCGGTGCGATCCAGTTCACCTCCCGACTCGTTCGAGAAGTGACCGCACAGCAACAGTGAGCGATTTTTCCGTCCTGGCGACACCCGTATCCGGTCAGTTACGAGGCAATGCCGAAGTCCCAATCAGAATTGCCTTCCTCGTCACCCCGACACTTCTGGCGTCATTTCGACGCACTTCGATGTCCACCCAAAGATGATCGTAAGACTGAGGTGCTCTTTGATCCCGAGTTCCCAACCCAGTCGCCGACGCTGAACCCGCCATTTGGAGTCGGACAAAAAACGCGCCTGTTGCGGCGGCCGGCAGAACTGTCATAATACCCAAACCGTCCGAGTCGAGATCATCGCATGTCTGCGTCCCGTTCGGAGAAGCCCGTCCGGGCTGGTTTCCACTCTGTCGGCACTGGGGTCGGTCCGCCGGACCTCCCGACCCCGCCGCCTCTTGAAGACACTCCGCCTCGGTGTGAGCGCGGCACGGGGTATCTCCGCGCGCCCGACCCAGGGCGGACAACACCGCGGCCATCGGCAGGCATTGTCACCCCTCCTCCGATCGGCGAGCCACCCCTCAACTCCGTGTTAACTCTTCCGGGGTACGAGGTTGGGACGGAACTGGCACGGGGGGGAATGGGGGTCGTGTACGCTGCACACGACCTCTCCTTGGACCGTCCGGTCGCGATCAAGACCCTCCTGCCGGGGTTGCCTGCGGGCTCAGCGGCACGGCGGTTCCTCGAAGAAGCCCGGATTACGGCCCGCCTCCCCCATCCTGGTGTACCACCGGTCTACGCTGCGGGTCTCCTGCCGGATGGGCGGCCATTCATGGCGATGAAACTGATCCGCGGGAGAACCCTTGCAGCGATCCTGGCTGCGAGGGATCAGCGGCCATCCTCCCACTCGTCCGAGGACATGGATTTAACCGCGCCAGATGTCCCGGGATTGCTCCAGGTCTTTGAACAAATCGGCCAAGCGGTCGGATTTGCCCACGCCCAGGGGATCATCCACCGGGATCTCAAGCCACAGAACGTGATGGTGGGGGCATTCGGTGAGGTTCAGGTGATGGACTGGGGTCTGGCCCGAGAACAACGCGCGACCAGAAGCGAAACGAGCGTTTCCAGTTCGGATGCCGGGGAGTCTTCGGGATTCCACCCCGATCAGACCCGGGAAGGGGAGACGATGGGAACCCCCGCCTACATGCCCCCGGAACAGGCCCGGGGCGATTGGGAACGGGTCGACGCCCGAGCCGACGTCTTTGCACTTGGCGGAATCCTTTGTGCGATCCTGACCGGGCGAGCTCCATACACCGCTACGACTCCCGCCGAAGTGTTGCAGCAGGCAACCGTTGCCGACCTGAAAGATGCGTTCGACAGGTTGGATCGATGCGGGGCGTCGACCGATCTGGTGACCCTGGCCAAGAAATGTTTGGCAGCAGACCCGGCCCATCGACTGGCAGACGCGGGTGTGGTGGTGGCCGTCCTCTTCGCTTACCGGACTGCCGCGGCAGAAAGGATGAAGGAGGCCGAGCGGCTTCGTGCGGGTGTTGCCAGCCAAGTGCCAGCGATGGCTCAACCCAGTCGGGTCGAACGAACCGATCGATCACTCGACTGGGAGGTGGCCCCCTCGAAGGGGCTGGCGACCGCGCTGCTTGTGGGCGGTTCGATCGGACTTGGTCTGATCGCGGCACTACTGGCCAGATCGTCATAGGCCGGCCCGACCCATCCCACAGCACAGCACCCCAGCCGGTTCTCCACATCCGCGGGGTCCGACCAGTTTTCAACTCGATCGGATCGTTCCGGACTTGCAGGGCTGATATGTGTGGCAGGGATTGCGGAATTTATCGATTGTATCGCTCATGACGAGGTACCCTTCAGGACGATGATAATAAAGCAAAAGTCCATCAAAGCCATCTGGGGTCCAGCTTGGGAGGCGAAACCGAGCCACTGGAGTGACTGGCAGTCGGAGTGATTAGTCGGCGGTTGAGTGCAGCGACTCCGTCTGGGGTGACGGGAAGGTCATCCTGCTCGGAAAACTCGAGTTCCCCTCAAGCCGCACTGCGATCCGAGCGGGAGTACACATGTCGAGTCTGGAACACTGGTGTTCTGTCGCCCCTGTCGCGACCGTTAGCACAGCCCTGTTCTTCGCCGTGGCCGGATGGCTGCTCCTCTTCAAGCGGAGCTGGGTCGCCGCGAAATTCGCACCACCCGTTCCGTCCACCCATGTTTACTTCGGGGTTCTCGATTCGTACCGTGGGTTCGCTGCCTGCCTTGTCGTGTTGGCCCATATGTACTTCTGGTGCTACCCGGTCTTTCACCTCACCAAGCAGACCTCCCCTTATTTGATCTCCTACGGCGGTAACAAAGCCGTCCCCCTGTTCGTCATGCTCAGCGGATTTTTGATCATCCGGTCCGTTCGGAAAATCCAAACAGGAAATGATCTCAAGGAATACACCCACCGCCGATTCTTCCGGATCGTTCCACTGTATCTGGTAACCGCTGTCACAGCCATCGCGGTCGGGCAAATGTCTGACCCATCCGTCTCAAAGATTCTCTCCGAATTATTCATGTTACGGAGCCTGGGATATCCGACTTTCACGAACCCCCCGGCCTGGAGTCTGTACGTTGAGGTCTGCTTCTATGTCTTCCTCCCGATCTTCGTGGTGTTCACTGGGCGCTGGGTCATCCCAACTTCAGCCATCGCATTCGTCGTCTTCACGTTCGCAGATCCATCGGGTTCCCGCGAACTCCGTCTGTGGAAGTTTTTTTTTGCGGGGATTTTGGTGTCGGCTGCTTGTGCGTCCCTTGGCCGTCTGAATAACCGATATTTCCGGCGGGAAGTGATCGCCCTCACACTGGTCGCTTGTGGGGTCAGACTACTTGCCTACGACTTTCTGGATAAGGACTGGTTCGCTACGGATCTCAAACTCATCCCGAAAGATACGAACCAGTACTCAATCGGCCTTGCCCTGGGGTTCGGACTTCTTATGACAGGGAGTCTGTATTCGCGTCTGGTTGCGGCGATTGTGGGACTCTGGCCACTTCGAGTCCTTGGAACAATCTCGTACTCCATCTATCTGGTCCACCCATTCTACTTTTTGGCCGCGTTCCCTTGCCTGGCTTTCAACCGGATCGGTCAGTTGAACCCTGGGTTCGAGCCGATTGGTGTGGCACCGTGGTGGTACGGGTTCTTCGTGTTCTTTCCTGGATTACTGCTCTGGTCGGGTGTGAGTTATTTGCTCTTTGAGCGGCCATTCCAGCAGATACGACCCAAGGCTGTCGACTCGCCCCAGCAGACTACGGACTACCCCGTCATCCCACCCTACCGGAGTGCGGCGTAAAGTGGTTTCCTGAATCCAGTTGTGGGACTGCCACGTCAGTGTGTGGGGTCTCAGACTAGATCTGACAGATGGAAGCTGACCACCCTGCAGGGACATCCGGGCCGCTCGGGAGATCCTCTATCCCCAGGTGGGCGGAGAAGATAACCCAGGCAACGGGCTTGGGCTTGTCCGGAGTTGTGCGGGTGTGGTAGTTAACCGCCTCAAGACGTTCCACGGACACCCCGTTTCTGCGATCGAATCGACATGAAGACGACCGCCGCTGTACTCGTCGAACTGGGCCAACCGCTCGAAGTGGTCGATCTTGATCTTCCCATCCTCCGGCCTGGCCAGGCACTCGTTGAAGTGACCTACAGCGGCGTTTGCCACACCCAGGTCGGAGAGGCCCGGGGACACCGCGGGGAGGACAAGTTTCTCCCTCATTGCCTCGGTCACGAAGGGAGTGGAGTCGTCCGGGAAATTGGGCCAGGCATCACCAAGGTCAAAGCTGGCGACCCTGTGATTTTGTCGTGGATCAAGGGGAGCGGTGCCGATGTTCCTGGCACTGTGTACAACTGGGGCGCGCGGAAGGTCAATGCGGGCGGGATCACCACTTTCTCCACTTACTCCGTCATGAGTGAGAACCGACTCACCCCCATCCCGGAAGGGATGTCGATGCGGCTTGCAGCACTGGTCGGGTGTGCCATCCCAACCGGGGCGGGGGTGGTCTTCAACACTGCCCAGCCACGGCCCGGCCAGAGTCTCGTTGTGTTCGGAGTCGGTGGAATCGGGTCGTGTGCCATAGCTGCTGCCGCACTTTCCGGCTGCACTCCGGTGATCGGAGTCGATGTCAACCCGGAGAAGCTCGGGCTCGCCCGCCAACTGGGAGCGACGCACACAATCAACTCGAAGGCCAGCGACGCGGTGCAGGAAATCCTCAAGCTTTGTAAGGGCGGTGCCGATTTTGCCATTGAGGCCACGGGCATCCCAGCGGTGATGCGGCAAGCTCTGGCGTGCGTTCGGCACCAGGGGGGGACGGCCGTCGTGATCGGGAATGCCCGGTTCGGGTCGACCCTGGAGGTCGACCCCCGCGAATTCAACATGGGCAAGAGATTGCTCGGCACCTGGGGCGGGGACAACGTCCCTGATCGTGACTACCCGCGATACTGCAAGCTACTTGCGAGCGGCCGACTCAACCTGGAGCCGCTGCTGTCAAACGGATACCGCCTGACGGACGTGAACGCGGCACTCAACGACCTCGAACACGGGAAAGCCGCCCGCCCGCTCCTGGAAATCAGTTCAACTGCCAGTTTTTCGGCGAAAGCGGCGTGAGTGCGGATGGTCGTTCTCCGCGACAACAGATTCCGGACTCGCCTTGCGAGCGGACCAGATTTGAGACCCCCCATGCTGGTTGGACTCGATTTCGACAACACGATCGTCTGTTACGACCGGCTCTTCCATCGACTCGCGCGGGAGAAGGGGCTGATTCCTTCGCACATCCCCGCAACCAAGGGGGCCGTCCGCGATTACATTCGAAGCATTGATCGAGAGGATGACTGGACCGAGATGCAGGGAGTCGGATACGGCCCCCGGATCTCCGATGCCGAGCCGTTCCCGGGTGTGAAAGAGTTCCTCACGGGGTGCCTGGCGGAGGGTGTTCGTGTGGTGATTATCAGCCACAAAACGAAACACCCCTACCTCGGCCCTGCGTACGACCTCCACGCTGCGGCCCACAACTTCCTCGCCGCCCACGGCTTCTATCGGACAGACGAGACGGGCCTTACACCCGCATCAGTGTACCTCGAACTCACTAAGCAGGCGAAGCTCGATCGGATCGGGTCGCTTGGGTGCGACGTGTTTGTCGACGATCTCCCCGAATTCTTGGGCGAACCATCGTTCCCGGCCAGGCCGCGGAAGATCCTGTTCGACCCGGCGAGCGCCAACTCAGACCGTCCCGACTACGTCCGAGTAACGTCGTGGGCCGACATTGGGGCGGCCATGCTGGGACCGAGGGGGGGGCGATGGGCAGCGTAGACTCGCAGGCCATTCACACTCTCCTTGCAACCGCAGGCGTCGGCCCAATCCGGACCGTCGCGCCAATGGCAGGGGGAGCGAACAACCGCGTCTTCCGGGTCGAGACCCGGGTCGGCGTGTTCCTTCTGAAATCCTACTTCCGTCATCCCAACGACCCACGGGATCGGCTTGCTGCGGAGTTTGCCTTTGCTCGATTCGCCTGGGATGCGGGTGCCCGGTGCATCCCCCAACCACTCGCTTGCGATCCTGAGGCCGGCCTCGGGCTCTTTGAATTCGTGTACGGCCGGTCCCTTCAGGGGGGCGCGGCCGGAGAGGCCGCTGTCGACCAGGCGCTTGACTTCTATCGCACGCTGACTCGTGCAAAAGGTCAGCCTGCCGCCGATACGATCCCACTGGCGTCGGAATCGTGCTTCTGTCTCGACGATCACTTCGCGACGGTTGATCGCAGGGTCGAGAAGCTCCAGTCATTCCCAGTCGTCGCAGCGGTCGACCAGGATGCGGCTCGTTTTGTCGAAACCCAACTTGTCCCCACCTGGCAACGAGTCCACACAAGCGCCCGTGAAACTGCCGCCACCAAAGGACTCAGCACAGATCGGCCGCTTGACGTGACCGACCGGTGTATCTCCCCTTCGGATTTCGGATTCCACAACGCGATCCTCGCCAACGATGGCCGCCTTCGGTTCATCGACTTCGAGTACGCTGGCTGGGACGACCCAGCGAAGCTCATTTGCGACTTCTTCTGCCAACCGGCAGTGCCGGCTCCGCTCCAGGCGTTTGACCGGTTCGCTGCGATGGTTGCCGCGGAGTTCGCCGAGCCCCAAGTGCATTTGGCCCGGGCCACCATGCTCCTGCCGGTCTACCGAGCGAAATGGGTCTGCATCATGCTCAACGAGTTTCTCCCGCTCGGGGGGAGTCGACGGGCGTTTTCCGGCACCGCAGTCGAACAGGAAACCCGTAAAGCCACCCAGTTAGCCAAGGCACTGACTGCCCTGGCTGCGATCCCTCTCACCGGTGTCACGACACGGAAAGTCGCATGAACACGATTGTCGTCCTCGGCGCAAATTCGTTCTCGGGGCAAGACTTCGTCGACCTCCTGCTCGACGACCCCGGATACTACGTGATCGGGGTGAGCCGGTCCCCGGAGCGGTCGGGTTTGTTTCTGAAGTATCGACTTCGGAAGAATTTATCTAACTATCGGTATTACGCAATCGACATGAATCGGGACATGGGCAAAATCCTCGACATGCTCGATACCGAGAAACCAACCGCGGTGGTCAATTTCGCAGCCCAGAGTGAGGTCGCGCCGAGCTGGGAGCATCCGGAACACTGGTTCCAGACGAATACCGTCGCTCTGTCCTATCTCGTCAACCACCTACGGAAGCAGACCTACCTGAAACGCTATCTCCACGTCTCCTCGCCTGAGGCGTATGGCACCTGTGTCGGCACAGTCACCGAAGACTCCCCCTTGAACCCGAGCACCCCGTACGCCGCCTCGAAGGCGGCGGCCGATTACTTACTCAAGACGTACGCGAACCAATACGGCTTCCCTCTGCTCACGGTACGGGCGACGAACGTATACGGTGCCCGACAGCAATTGTTCAAAATCATCCCCCGGTCGGCGATCTACCTGAAGCTTGGGAAAACCATCGAACTGCACGGTGGCGGCCGGGCCGTGAAATCCTACATCCATATCCGTGATGTCTCCCGCGGGGAGAAGGCGATCCTGGAGACTGGACGGGTCGGTGAGTTGTACCACCTTTCACCCGACAATGGGGTCGAGGTTCGCCAGGTCGTGCGGACGATCTGCGACCGCCTCGGACGGCGGTTCGAGGAGGCTACCCGGACAGTCGGAGAGCGGCCAGGCCAGGATGCAGCCTACGTCATTGACTCGACCAAGGCCCGGACCGAACTCGGGTGGAAGCCGATGATCTCACTTGACGAGGGTCTCACCGAGGTGGTCGACTGGGTGAACGGGAATTGGGCCGCGATCCAGGCTCAGCCGCTGGAGTACCGACACGCAGCGTAGATACGGAATTGATGCTGTTGGGCGACTGGCAGATGGAGGAATACCACCCGTCAGGGACAGCCAGGCCGCCACAGAGGGCGGCCCCGACGAATCCCGTGTAGAGGCTGCCCTCCGTGGCAGCCCGACGCGGGCAAGTCCCACAACCGGGTAAACCTTTTCCTGCCGAACGCCTTGTGACAATCTCAGTTTCTGGGCTCGTTCTCAGATCGAAGTCGAACACAGTGTCTCACACGAAAGCCGCCGGACAACTGGCCACACGTAATGACTTCCGAGGGTTCGTCATGGCGACCTGCCGCCTCTGCCTTTACGACGGAATCACGAACTGGCTGGACTTCGGCCCGCAGACCCTAACTAACCGGTTTCTGCGATCCCAGGATGAGACCGAGTACCTCCACCCGTGTCGGCTCGGGGTCTGCCGCCACTGTGGAACCCTGCAACTGGAATCGCCGGTCCCGGTGGACGAGATGCGGCCACGGTTCGACTGGATCAGCTACAACGAGCCCGAGAGCCACCTCGACGAGGTCGCCCGGATACTCGCCTCTCTCCCGGGTGTGTCCCCCCTCTCAACCGTCGGCGGGATCACGTACAAAGACGAATCGACGCTCAAACGGCTTCACACCCTGGGTCTCCCAAACTCATGGCTGGCTCACCCTCAAACCGACCTTGGTCTCAGGAGCCCGCTTGGTGGGATTGAGTCGGTTCAAGACCGGCTGACCGTCCCGACTGCGGACCTGCTCGTGGCGAAGTTCGGTCGCCCCGATATTCTCCTCATCCGGCATGTACTTGAACATTCTTACGACATCCACGAGGTACTTCGGACAGCAAGGGCCATCGTGAAGCCCGACGGATACGTGCTTTTCGAGATGCCAGACTCACGCAAGGCACTGGAACGATCAGACTACACGACCGTCTGGGAAGAACATTTGTTCTACTTCACACCCGCCACCCTCCGTCAGTGCTTCGCCGTCTCGGGGTTCGAGGTCGCATACTTGAACCGATTCTATTACTCGCAAGAAGACGTCCTTGTCGCCATTGTGAAGCCATCGGCGGGGGCCTATCCGCTTCCCCTTGCTGGCCCCGAACGGGCATATGAGATTGATCGCGCCGATCGGTTTATCCGTGCCTTCCCACGTGCACGGGACCGGATCTACGCCATGATCGCTGGGTTTGCCCGCACACGTGGGAAGGTTGCGATGCTCGGGGCCGGACACCTCAGCGGAGCCTTCATCAATCTCTACGGGCTCAATGGGCTGATCGACTTCGTCGCGGATGACAATCCAAAGAAACATGGCCTGTTCATGCCCGGATCAAAGGCCCCGATCCTCCCATCGAGTGAACTTGTGAGTCGGGACATCAAACTCTGCCTGATGACGGTCCGGGCCGAGATTGAGGACGCCGTCGCGGCCAAGAACCTGGCGTTTACCGCCCGCGGGGGCGTTCTGGCATCGGTGTTTCCGGAGAGCAAATACGCACTTGAGAAACTCGGCCAGATGGCCGGGAAGGCGGCCTGAGCATGAAGTATCGGGCGAGCAGTGACGAAGTGTTCGTCGCCACCGGCGGAATTGTGCAGGTCAAGCCTGAGGACGTGGCGGAGGTGGTCCGCCGAGGCACCACGAACGCCCGCAAGCGAGCGCGCCTGTGCGCTCACCCCGGGCCAGAGGATCGACTCCATGAGATGCTGATTGTTCTTGACCAGGGAACCTATATCCGCCCTCACCGACATGCCGGGAAGGCGGAGTCGTTCCACATCATCGAAGGGGAACTCGATGTTGTCGTGTTTCACGATGATGGCACCATCCGTGAGGTCGTGCGGATGGGGCCATATGGGATCGGGAAAACGTTCTACTACCGACTAATGGAGCCGAGCTACCACTCGGTTGTGATCAACACACCTTATGCCCTGTTCCACGAGACGACCAACGGTCCTTTCGAGCGTGGCGACACGGAATTCGCTTCGTGGTCTCCGGCTGAGGGTGATCTGTCCGTCCCGGCATTCGTCGAAAAGATTCGCGCCCTGGTGGCATGGACAATCGCAAAAGCGGCGTGACGAGAGTACGTCGCGGAACCGCATCCACGGCGGATAAAAGCGGATCGGCTTCTTGGAGCGGGCAAGGGACACTCATTCGTGAGGGGGAGTGGCATGGCACGGAAGCATTCGATGATCGTCGGCGGTACGAAAGGCGTTGGCCGGGAACTGGCAGGGATTTTGGCCTCGGAGGGGCAGTTGGTTAGCGCCATCGGCCGGTCTCCAGGGACATTCCCGGAATTCCCTGGCGGGGGCCAGGTGATCGGGTTTGCTGGTGATGTGGAACACCCAGACGAGTTGCTCGCGTCCCTGAAGGGCCACATCGCCACCCACGGGAAGGTGTCGAGTCTGGTGTTTCTCCAGCGCTATCGGGGTAAAGGTGACGCCTGGACAGGTGAACTCACCGTCTCGATGACCGCAACCAAGACGCTCATCGAAGGGCTTGCGGCAGAGTTCGCTCCAGACGGTGATCGATCAATCTGTGTGGTGACCTCGAATGCCAGCACATTTGTCGCCCGGAACCAAACCCTCGCGTACCACACCTCGAAGGCCGCGCTCAAACAAATGGCTCGGTTCTACGCCGTCAAGCTCGGAGCGCAGGGCATCCGGGTGAACATTGTCTCCCCGTGTACTTTTGTGAAAGCGGAATCAGCAGCGTTCTACCAGGGCCAGACCGCCCTCCAGGAGATGTACGCAAAGATCACTCCTCTGGCACGGATGGGCACAGCTCGGGAAGTCGCCGAGACGGTCGCCTTCCTGTGTGGCCCGAAGTCATCGTTCGTGACCGGTCAGGAGCTGGCCGTGGACGGTGGCCTCTCACTCATGCTTCAGGACGCAATGGCCCGAGAAGTCGCCGGGATCGCCGGGTAACCGGCACGGGATTCGTGGTTCCTCACTCGCCCCTTCGAACGGAGCTGGACATGACCGTGATGAAGACACGCGAACAAGCGACCGTGAATGGAACTCCAACCCACTACAAGGCTCGGCACTGTTTGCTTTGCCGGTCTGGAAAGCTGGGGCTCGCCCTCCCTCTGGCGCATTCCGCGATCGGTAACGACTATTTACCCACTGCCCAGCCTCAACAAGAGTTTGCTCAGAGCTTGCACCTGTGCAAGGACTGCGGGAACGTCCAGATCGAAGACGTTGTGAACCCGGACATCCTGTTTCGGTCGTACACCTACTCCACCACATCGTCGCTTGGTCTGGTCAAGCACTTCCAGACCTATGCTGGTGAGGTGGCGACCGCGGCCGGCGCCGAGCTGGGGTCGCTCGTGATTGACATCGGCAGCAACGATGGTTCACTCCTGAAGGCTTTCCAGTCGATCGGGTATCGGGTACTCGGGGTCGACCCAGCCGTCGAGATCGCCCGTCGGGCCACGGCGGAAGGGGTCGAGACCGTCCCGGACTACTTCACACGGAAACTCGCCGAGCGGATCAAGCAGAGCCACGGACCGGCGGCTGTTGTCACCGCGAACAATGTGTTCGCCCACTCGGACAAACTCCCCGAGATGGCCGACGGAATCCGCGAGTTGCTCCGCCCGGACGGGATCTTCACGTTTGAAGTGTCGTACCTGCTCGATATCGTGCAGAAAATGCTGTTCGATACCGTGTACCACGAACACCTGTGCTACCACTCCGTCCGATCGCTCGATCTGTTCTTCCGCCGCCACGGGCTGGAATTGATTGATGCGCAAAGGATTCCGACCAAGGCAGGTTCACTGCGAGGGACTGTCCAGCAGGCGGGCGGCCCGAGACCAGTCGCTCCCGGGATCGCACGACTGATCGAGTGGGAGGGGATCACAGAACTCCACGCTCCAGAGACATGGCGTGAGTACACCCGTCGGATCGAGACTGCTCGGGACCGCTTTGTCACCGTGATCGACCGGGCCAGAGCCGCCAGGAAGCGTGTGGTGGGATACGGTGCGTCGCCGACAGTGACCACCCTGATCAATCAGTTCGGTCTCGCGGGCCGGATCGACTATCTCGTTGATGACAATCCTGTCAAACAGAACACGTTTAGCCCTGGGCACCACATCCCGGTTTACCCCTCTGAATCGCTGTATCAGAGGGGAGCTGACGTGATTGCGATACTGGCATGGAACTACGCTGCCCCGATCATGACACGCCATCAGGCGTTCGCCGCCGCTGGCGGTAAGTTCATCATTCCTTTGCCGATGCTTCAGGTGGTGTGACTGTCCTGCTCCGCGGAGCTTGGCAGTTGACATCGCACTCACAATTGAGGGTCGCCCATCGCGATTCAACTGGCCCGACCGATCGCTCATGCGGCTTGCCTCTCGGCAAGAGATTCCTCTACACCTCCATATAAGCCACTCCGTTCGATCCCGCACACCCATTGCACGGCCAGGATGCGGCGGGCCGTCGCACCCCCCTTTTCGGTGAGAGCGTAGCCCTCCGTAATCGCCTCAGCGCAACCCATCGCCTCTAGCACTTTCACACGCGACTGGAATTCTGGCAGGACGAAACACGCGGTCACTTCCTCAAAAGGAATCGCGGACCTTGGCGCCTCTGCGAGATGAGAGAGGATGCGGAGCGAGACCGACTTGTAGACCGCACTGAATGCGAAGAGCCAACCCACGGCTCCGAACCCCGACACCGCCGCGATTGGCCAGTACGGGATCGGCCCGAGGGTGATTGCTGCGAACACAACGCCAGCGACATGGGTGAAGGCAGCCGAACCAGCGTGTCGGGCGACTGGCGCGACTCGGCCGGGCAATCGGAGTAGGAGGAGGGTGAGCAGCAGATGGCTGCCAAAACACCCGGCCCCGACGAGAAGGGCAGTCTCTGAAGGCGTCATTTTGGGAGCCCGAACACCCGGCGGAGGACACCGGCCACTCGGGCGACCCGCCGGCCACGCCCGGGTGTCATCACCACGCGGCCCGTCCTTGCCTCGGCCAACCCGAGCCGGAAAAGTACCCCCAGCCGGTCCTGGGCGAACACTTCGATCGGCTTCCCGTTCGTGTAGCTGTGGACCCACTCTTGCTCGGTCAGCGGGCGCTGGTGCCGGGCCAGAGTCAAAAGCATCGACAGGGTAAACCCCCACGCCACGAGGGTCCAGAGGGTAAACCCCGCGAGGAGGCCGGTCGCCAGGAGCAACCCGCCCGCAAACACATCCACCAGATCAAGCGAGCCAGTGAGGAACATGAAGCCGACCCAGCACACACTCGTGATTCCGGCCGACACAATGAACCGCCGGCCTGGTGCCTGAATCTTCCAGGGGCCGTGCGAGAGAGCCAGGAGTGTGAGCGGCAAAAGGGCCACCGCAGCAAGTGACAGGGTGATGGCCAGACTGGGTAGGAAGTCAATGCTCATGCGTTACCCAGCCACGCGGTCGGATCCATTAACGGAATCGGCCCGACTGGTGGACCGTAGCGTAGGAGTCTACCCCACTGTCCAAAACCACCACAAGTCCAGCCGCACTCGCGGGCTCGCGGCGAGTGCTGCCTCACGTCGCCTGTGGCGAGGAATGCTTCTTGGGGGGTGGGCGGTCTTTTTGGGGCGGCCCGTCCTTACGTTCACGGCGACGGTACGTTTCAGTCGTCTCCTTGCCATTTTTATCTGTGGATACAAAAGTATATGTTCCGTCCTTGTTGATTATGTACATCACCGACAGTGTCTTCCCCTGGCGATCGTATTTGAGCGTGTAGGTTTGCTTGTCATCGTCGCGAATGAATGCTGTGATCTTCGCACCGCGGAGGGGTTCACCAGCCGGCCGCACTGGGGCATCCCGAGGTTGGGGGTCAATCTGGTCGCCGCGGACGGTCACCACGCCACGCATTCCGCCGTTGATGTACGGGTACGTCTTGGTCGAGTAGTAGCGGTAGCCGTCCTTCTCCATTCGACCGTTGAATGCATCCAGGTCGTTGGGCTCTTTGCCGTCCGAATCCGTGTACCCATATAGAGGGTATCCATCAAGGGCGTAGGCGATCGGTTGGCCTTTGCCAACAACCTTCTCCAGGTGAACGGGGGCGATGTGGTAGTGGTAGTCGTCCCCACGTCCACAGTGCCCACCGTACTCATCCAGTTCTCCCGCCCGATAGGCGTCTTCCCCGCGATTGTTCAGGGCATTGAAGATCGGCACCCCATTGACTGCGAGGGCAATCGCTCCGCGGTACAAGGCGTTCTTCGCGGAGATCGGTTTCTCTGCGAGTCGGGGTTTGAGGGGGATTTGCCAGGCGTTCTTGCCAGTGTAAGGCTGCGGCAAAGGCACCTGTTGCTGCCACGCCCGGATACCCACCATCATCGGGTGATCTGGGAACGCATTCGATCCGACGTAAAGATAATCGTCGTCGGATCGCAGTTCGAGCTGATCCTTGAACGGCTCGAAGTGTTTCTGGATGGCTGGTGGGGCTTTCTTATCGTCAATCGCCAAGACGGTCGTTGAGCCGACCAATGCGAAAAACAAAATCGCCAGCGGAATTGCAGATCGTTTTCGCCGAAACAGAATCCCCATGACTGCCAGGAGGACCATCGCTCCGCCAGCCAGCACCTCGGAGGGAACGGAGGTGGACCATTCCGAATCACTGGAGGATTCGGACCGCTCATCCAGCAACTCGGAACCCGGCGCGGCGTTCACCCGGCGGATCTCCTCAAGCCGGGTCTGAACCCAGTTGCGGTCATTGCGGCTCAACTTTTCCAGTGGAACCCACACAAGCGTGCCATCGTGCTTGCACAACTGGACCTGGTCGCCTCGGGCCAAGACGAACGACGCCTCGATCTCGAACAGGCCGTCGGCATCGCGCCAGACTCGCAAGTCGGGTGCGTGGTCGTGCCCGGGATGAGCACGGACCGTTGACCCGAGAAGCAAAACGCCCACGATCGACAGGGCCAGCATATGTCTCATGGTTGCCTCTTGCGGATCAGGGGGCTTCGAGGCAGTACAAGAAGGTATTCGACCGGAGAAAGAGTTGCTTTCCAATCGCGGCCGGTGTGGCGTTGAAGTCACTTTCGTCGAGTGGGGGATTCTGCTGAAGTTGCTCGAATCCGTCGCCGGCCTTCAAGACGAACACTCCCGCGCGTCGGCTGACAACGTACAATCGATCATCAGCCAGGACCGTCGAGGCGTAATACGGACGGCTCCGTTTGCCGCCAGCCATCACCGCCAGTCGCTCCTTGTAGACAACTTCTCCGGTGTCCGCTTTCAAGCAGAGTGCGATCCCATCCTCCGTGACGCAGTAGATCCGGCTCCCGTCGAGCACCGGAGTCGGGATATAGGAGCTCGTGCGGGTCGACCACACCACATGGGACTTGGACACATCTCCGCTCCCACCAGCCCTGACCGCCACGCTCCCCACCGTGCCAAACCCGCCGGTGATGTACGCGACCCCATCCCCGGGGATGACCGCCGGGCAAACATTGCCGGTGAGGTTGATTGTCGCGATCCAGACGAGTTTGCCGGTGTCGGGATTCAGGCCCCAGACTTCGCCAGGCATGGCGACCACGAGGTCGGTCCGGCTCCCTGCCTTCACCAGTGCAGGAGTGCTGAACGACAACGACAGCCGCCTCCCCTCGGCTTTCCAGACCTGTTTGCCGCTCTTCTTGTCCAAAGCCACAATTGCCCGATCCTCACTTGCTGCGTTCACGATGACGAGGTTCTTGTAGAGAATGGGACTGGCCGATGATCCCCACCCGCGGATGTCCGATTGGGTGCCGACGCTTTGCTGCCAGAGCTTCTTCCCGTCGAGGTCGAAGGCCAGCACGCCAGACTTCCCGAAGAACACATACACAGCCTCGCCGTCGGTCACCGGCGTACTGCTGGCGTACCCGTGTTCGGTGATGTCCGCACGATAGGGATCTTCAGGAGTCACGGCAGCGACATCGGCTTTCCACTGCAATCGACCCGTTGTCCGATTGATGCAGACGAGGTGTCGTGTCAGCTTCTCGACGCTGCCGGGGTTGGCCGCGTCCACTCCGTAACCGGAGTAACAGGTGGCGAAGACACAATCTCCCGTCACGATCGGCGACGAGGAGCCGGGGCCGGGGAGAGGCGTCTTCCACTTGACCCCATCCTTGACTGTCCATTTGATCGGAGGTGTCGCGCCGGTCGCGACCCCTGTGCCATCGGGGCCGCGGAACTGCGGCCAATCGGCACCCCCGGCCGTTGCCAGCATTCCAATCGCCACCGCCCCGAGAATCTGCCGCATTGCTATCCTCCACGCCATCCGCATTGAGTACCGGTTCTCGCCGATTGTTCGCTCGGGTTCCGCATCTCGGAGGCGCTGCCTCTACACTCAGAAACGCGATTGGGAGAGGGATCGGGACAGTCGACCCACCGCCCAGAACGCGGAGGACAGCCAAAACCCTGGAAAAGGATATTTCCTCCTCGCGGCCTTCTCTCTGGTCTCTGGGGTGAATCCGTTTAGGACTCGTCCAGGACCACCACCGGGATTGGGAGTGCGATCCGAATCTTCGGCCTGAAAAGCCGTTCCCTCCAGCCCAAGCCGAAGGCCGGAGTATCTGTTCCGATTCGAGGAGTGAGGACCGAGCCAGAGTACGATAAGACACTCAAACAATTCTATTCTGTTACACTTTCTGCGTTGCCCCGCTTGTGCGATATCTGGATAATCTGACAACTCTATTCTGTTACACTTTCTGCGTTGCCCCGCTTGGGTAACACTTGGGCATTCTGACAACTCTATTATGTGACATTTTCTGCGCTGCCCCGCTTTGGCTGTTTCACGCGGTTCTCGGGGATATCCAAACTGGGACGAGTTCCAGGGGTATTGGGCGGGAATCGTCACAACTGCCTCCTGGTTTTAGTCAAGGTAGCGGTTTCCAAGCATTTTGGGCCACGGTTTGGGCCTGTGACCCTGCGGCCAGATGCCCAATCCCGAGTTGCTGCAAGATGTCATCGGGAATGGACATTCAGGTCACCTTACTGGGGGAAGTTGCCTGCCAGAGAAGGATGCGCTTGCTAGTGCATTCGGCCCTCTTGGGGCCGTTCTTGCCGGACCAATTCCCCATGATGACTGGCCCATTTCCGCTCAACAGGCCCAATCCCTGGAGACCCAGAAGACGCCAAAACACGGTGTTGATCCTGGATGGATCTTGAGACAGAAACCCGCAACGGTTGTCGTATTCCCGAACCAGGATCGATCTAACGGGAGGGCGAGGCTCCTGCCGAGCGTGATGGTGCTGCTCGGCAGGAGCCTCGCCCTCNNCTCGCCCTCCCATTTGCACGTCTGACCGCCATTTCGTAGATGCGACAGCCTCTGCGGATTTACTGAATGTGTGGCTGCGCAACCGTGCTGGGGATCGTAGAACAAGACCAAGCCCCACGCCTCCCACTGCCCACCGAGACACCCCGCCATGATGACCCGACGAATCGCAATTCTCCTCGGCCTTCTTGGGTTTGTCAGCGCTCCGAACATCACGGCAGCCGACCCGCTGAAGCCAGTGAAGGTGTTTATCCTGGCCGGCCAGTCGAATATGGAAGGGCAGGCTGTGGTGGATCTGGAGGGAAAGGATTACAACGACGGTAAAGGCACGCTCAACGCCCTGTTCAACGATCCGGCCAAAGCCAAGCTCGTCAAGCACCTCAAGACCGACAAGGGCGAGTGGACCGTCCGGGAGGATGTGTGGGTCCGGTACCAGCGTGAGAAGCAACCGCTGCTCGCCGGTCCGCTGGGGCTGGGTTTTAGCGTATATGGCGACAAGCACCACTTCGGGCCGGAGTTGCAGTTCGGTCATATTGTCGGAGATTATTTCCAGAATCAGGTGCTGCTGATCAAGACCGCGTGGGGCGGCAAAAGTCTTTACAAGGATTTCCGCCCGCCGAGTTCGGGGGGTGATGTCGGCCCCTACTACACGAAAATGCTGGAGGAAATCCAAACGTCACTCGCCAACCTCAAGACGGAATTCCCGGGGTACACTGGTCAGGGCTACGAGTTGGCGGGCTTCGTGTGGTATCAGGGCTGGAACGATGGGGTCGATCCCAAGAAGGCGATTCCCGAATACGAGCAGAACCTCGTGAACCTGATCAAGGACATCCGCAAGGATCTCAAGGCCCCGAACTTGCCGGTCGTGGTGGGCGAGTTGACCGGTCCGTGGGTGGACGCCCCGGGCGGGTGGGCAACGCTCCGGAAAGCGCAGGCCGCGGCCACCACCCGGCCCGAGTTCAAGGGGAACGTGCTGTTCGTCGAGACACACGATTTCGTCCGACCGCCCAGGGAATCGCCCAATCCAGGCCACGGGCATCACGAATTCGGCAACGCCGAAACCTACTTCCTGGTCGGTGATGCCCTCGGCAAGGGGATGGTCAAACTCCTCGGACCCCAAGCGAAGGGAACCCCCGAACCCGCGAAACCCACCTCCTATTCGATTCAGAAGATCGAAGGCTGGACGATCCGCGTTGATGACCGTCTGCTTGTACCTGCCAATGATGGGGTGAGAGCGCAGGCTCTGCGATTCCTGGAATACAAGCTGAGCGACATCAAAGTTGTGGTGCCCGGTGACAAAGTGAAAAAGCTTCAGGCGGTGACCATCGTGCTGGACCTGAACCACGGGAAGATCGGCCCGATGCAATACCACCCGAGCGCGGGATGGCTCAAGTCGAATGGCTACTCGACCGATCTGGCCCGATGCGTCCACCTCCCACGTGCAGCCGACCTGGCCACCAAGCGGAACATCTCCGAGCAACCGTGGGTGATCCTTCACGAACTGGCGCACGCCTACCACGATCAGGTGCTCGGTTTCGATGAGCCGCGCATCCGGGAAGCCTACGAGAAGTACAAGAAGAGCGGCCACGGGGAGAAAGCTCTGCTGTACGATGGCAGGCGGGTGAAGCATTACGCGCTGACCAACCACAAGGAATTCTTCGCCGAGATGACCGAGGCATACTTCGGCGTCAACGATTTTTTCCCCTTCAACCGGGCCGAGTTGAAGGAAGCCGAACCGGAGATCTACGAACTCATGGTCAGCATCTGGGAGACGCCACCGGCCAAGAAGTAATGCGTGATCAGGTGGGGATCGCGTCGTCAGGACAGTCTCTCATCTGTTGGTTCTTACCCCGGAGGGGTTATACAGCAAAGCCCAGGGTCAGCGCAGTGCCACCCTGGGTGAGCTATACGGTTCTTATCGCTTCCCAGGGCGCGCGAAACGCGACCCTGGGCTTTGTTGTATAACCCCTCCCGGGTAAAATTCGACGGAACCGACACCCACCGGGATAGGTGCCTGCATGATTTCCCGATACATCCTCACCCTCGCCTGCGTGCTGATCGCCTCCCCCGCCACGCTCACCGCGGCCGAGCCGAAGCCGATGAATGTGGTGGTGCTGCTCGCCGACGATTGGCGATACGATACGCTCGGCTGCGCGGGGAACCCCGTGGTCAAGACGCCACACCTCGATGCGCTCGCCAACAACGGGTTCCGCTTTACGCATTGCTGCGTGACCACCTCCATTTGCGGGGTGAGCCGGGCGTCGCTGTTCACGGGTCAGTGGATGTCGCGACACGGCAACGAGGCGTTCGCGATGTTCAAGACGCCCTGGGCCGAAACCTACCCCGGACTCCTGCGCAGCCACGGTTACTGGGTGGGTCACATCGGGAAATGGCACAACGGGGCATTCCCGAAAGAGCGGTTCGATTTCGGACGCAGTTACAGCGGGGTCCACTGGATACCGCAGCCAAACGCGGAGCCAATCCACGTCACGCAACGAAACGAAAACGACGCGCTGGAGTTCCTCCAGAAACGGCCCCAGGACAGGCCGTTCTGCCTCACACTGGCCTTCTTCGCCACGCATGCGGAGGACAACAACCCCAAGCAGTACCTCCCACAGCCCGGTAGCGCGGAGTTGTACAAGGACATCACCATCCCCGTGCCCCCGACGGCGAACGAAGAGTCGCTGCGACGCCTGCCGCCGTTCCTGCAACGGCCCGAGAACGAGGGCCGCAAGCGCTGGACCTGGCGATTCGACACGCCGGAGAAGTACCAGACGATGATGAAGAACTACTACCGGCTCTGCACCGAGGTGGATGCGACATGCGGCCGGGTGCAGGCGGAGTTGAAAACGCAGGGGGTTCTCGACAACACGCTCGTGATCTTCACCGGCGACAACGGTTATTTCCACGGTGAGCGCGGCCTGGCGGACAAGTGGTATCCCTACGAGGAGAGCATCCGCGTCCCGCTCATCGTACATGATCCGCGAATGCCAGCCGAAATGCGCGGGAAGACGAACGGCGACTTCGTGCTGAATGTCGATATCGCCCCCA
Organism: Gemmataceae bacterium; assembly: GCA_003136315.1. Lineage (GTDB taxonomy): Bacteria > Planctomycetota > Planctomycetia > Gemmatales > Gemmataceae > Urbifossiella. The sequence goes on from PLDW01000217.1 coordinate 22,672, forward strand.
CCATCCTGGCCGCGACAGGGGTTCCAGCGCCGAAGACAATGCAAGGCCGCGATTTCGCCCCGCTCTATCGGGAGGAGAAAAAGCCCGATCCTGCCTGGCGTGACGAGTTCTTTTACGAACACGCCATCATCGGGAGCAAGGATCGCATCCCCTCGTCTCAGGCCCTGGTCCGTCACGATGCGAAGTACATCCTCTGGCCCGACTACCAGTACGAGGAACTCTTCGACCTGAACGCCGACCCCCAGGAGCAGAAGAACCTCATCGCCGACCCGACCCGTGCGAAGCAACTCGCGGAGATGAAGCAGCGGTTCGCAAAGCTGAAGGAGCAGGCGAAATGAGCGGGCGGTCTCGTTCAACCGGGCAAGAGGAAATCCGGCCAGATCAACCTGCCCAGGTTCAGAAGCGACAGACTGATCTCCCTCGTTCCCACGCTCCGCGTGGGAATGCCGGTTTTCGACGCTCTGCGTCATGACCTGGTCGGATCGAATGGCTGACCGGTGATACGATGGACGTTGTCTCAGGCGTATTGGCCCACCCCGCAGAGCGGGGAAAGACCAGTTCCCACGCGGAGCGTGGGAACCAGGGTAGAAGGCTTTGGACAGGTGAAGACCTCCACGTAGGCCAGTCGGCCTACCCACCTCCTCCCTTGTGGGTGAGGGCGCCGCGAAGCAGGCGGGTGGGGGGTGGAGCTTACCGAGTCGATCAGGCTGACCCCCCACCCGGCCCGCAAAGCCGGGCCGACCTCCCCCACAAGGGGGGAGGTAAGAGAGCGCAGCTGATCATTTGTAGAGTTTAGACAAGCGTATCGGCGAAACCGTATTCCGGACGGCCCTCTTACCTCCCCCCTTGTGNNACCACGAAAACCCTCTTACCTCCCCCCTTGTGGGGGAGGTCGCCGCGCCAGCGGCGGGTGGGGGGTAAAGCTTGGCGAGCTGGAAAGGCTTACACCCCATCCGGCGAGCAAAGCCTCGCCGACCTACAAGGGGAGAGGTGGGAAGGCCATGCTCCGTTGATGCGACACGTGTCGATATGCCGATTCTTACTTTGTCCCTGGCAGTTGAAAATCCCCCCAGAGCAATTTGCCCAGTTTCAGGACCGTCCCGCCGATCTTGCTGCTGAAGTCCTTCGCCCACGTGGCGGCGTCGAGCAGTCCCTCGGCGGAGACGGAATACCACTTTCGATTGGGCTTCTCGCTCGTGGCCTGTTTGACCAGCATTTCGAGGTTCTCCGCCACCTGCGGAGCCTCATCCTTCTTGTCTTCGGGCAAGCTGGAGAGGAGTTGTTGCACCTCGCGATTCAGGGCTTCCAGAAGGGATTTGCGCTCCCCCGGTGCCTGTTGCTGAACCATGTTGGTGCAGTTGGTCAGAGTCTGGCCGACTTGGCTGTTGATGACGCTCCCGCCGATGTTGGTGCTGTGGCCGTCGATGTTCATGTGTTTGCGCCTGTAAACCATATCGCCTTGGACGTTGATCGTGCCGCCCGTCTCTCGATCCACTGTGATCATTGAAGTCTTCGAGGCTGATTGCTCTCGCCTTTCCCCCCCTGTCGTTTCATGAGCAACTTTTCTAGCACCCTCTGTGCCTCAATGAAGCCTTCCTTCTTGGTCCGGTGTTTGCTGACAGCCTTCCCAGCAGGAATCAGAAGCTGATATTCGGCGAGATCGAGCCCCTCCAAGGGGATATCGTCGACCAGAATCAACACGAACAAAAATCCTTTCCCTTGCTGCTGCAACTTCTTCTTCGCTGATTTCAACTCCACTTTCTGAATGAACTCAGATGCGACAAAGTTATTTGTCAACAGACCGACAAAAAGGTCCATTGATTCCAGCTTATTTTCGATCTCCTCTCGCCAGCGCACTCCCGGCTCAATGAGCCCATCGTGCCAGGGTGCAATCAGATTTTTGCTCTTCATAATAGTCATGTTAATATCAAATAGTCTCTTATCTCGCCGATCATCATGGGCATAACTGAGGAATGTATTCAACGGTACTCGACCTGGATCACGTGACTCGGCTTCCGAGACGCGATTTAACTCGGGCGTCGGAGCCACTACCTCTACACTCTGACTCGATTCCACGACGACAGGTGCCTCAGCCCTTTCCGCGATCTTGAGTTCACTAACACGCTTGTACGCACCCGTGTGGCCAGCGATTTCCTGCTCCAGATACGGCGTTGGCTCTGGCACATCTGCATTGATGCGGTCCATGTTACCCTGAATAATCTGGAGCAGTCGCAAACGCTCTGCATCCGGGCCGAAGGCAATGATTTCCACATGGTCAAACTTTTCCCCTCGACGCACGAGCGCAGCGGCCTCGCCATCCTGCAGCACCACCCCATTTCGCCAGCGCGGTTTCCCCTCGCTCAGCAAATTCGTCATCACGATAAAGCGTGGCAACACACCTTCCGGAAGGGGGTCATATACGTAGCGGATCCTGACGCTGCCGGGTTCTTGCCACTCAGGGCCGATGGTGGCGGGTTGATATTTGTTCAGTGCGCCCGGGATCAGCCATCGCGTTGCAAGTTTGCCGTCATCCCCCTCATCGAGAGGGAAACACATCTCAAACCGTTCCATCAACCGTAGGAGAAAGCGAGCCGATTCTTCGATCTCGTTTGGTAAGGCCCGCATAAGGTCGTCTCGCGTGAGAATGCCATCGCTCTTGGGCTGATCCCGGTACCTCAAGAGGCGGTAGACCCCATCGGTAACCCAGTGAGGGTCCAGTACCGAAGTGTCGCGGAGACGCGGATCATCGACGAAATGCAGCACTGCACCCAGCCGATGGAGTAGTCGCGCCAAGGATTCTTGACTTTCCGAGGTCATCTCCCCGTTGTCACGGCAGATCTGTCGGAACTGCTCAAGTGTCAAATGAGATCGTCGCGCGCGCTGTCGAGCATTTTGTTCCTCCGGCGCGATCTGAGTGTTTGTGCTCCCAACGGATTTATTTACTTCAGAAATTTTTTGTTTAAAACATTCTTGTTTAATATTTACCCAGGCTTCAGGAACTTTCAGCCTCGGCGGTTCGTTCGGGCTCAGTGCCTCAATTGCGGCGAGCAAACCATCTCGCAAAGCATCGCAACCTTGCCGAGTTTCGCAATTGGTGGGGATGAAATCCTGGATGTGTCGGAATCGTTCTTTGAGTAAATAACGATCGACATCGTACCCACCGTCACGAGCATCCTGCCGATTCAGGGCAACGACGACAGGTGAATGGCCTGCATATCGCTTTAGCAACTTCAACCAATAGAATGCATCAATTAACTCTGTATCTGACCGTGGATCTAATACAAGAATATAAATACATCCTTCTGTCAGAAAAAATTTATGTAATGCATGTGTTATCTCTTGCCCAGAAAAATCCCACAATCGCACAGTAATAGTCTCCCCTCGATAAGGTAGGACGATCTCATTCAGTTCAATGCCTCTGGTTTCGGGTTCGCTGGGATTATGTGGTTGATTAAGAAAGTAGCGCCGCAAGCTGGTTTTCCCCGCACCACCACGACCAACCAGCATGACTTTAATTTCCAGCAACGGTTTCAGCGTTCCTTGCGCCTCTCCCAATCGCTGTGAAAAATAGAAATTAAGAATGTCAGAGGGTCGCTCCGGAACTTCTAGCGTTCTTCCACTTCTCCCTCGGACGGCATTAATATCAGGTCCCAGTACCGACGCCGGAATGCCAAGAGAAAAGTTGTTGTGGAGATACAGCTCTTTCAATCCCGTGAGTTGTTCGATCCCCGTCGGCAGTGTTGTCAACTTGTTGGTAGAGAGGTCAAGCTCCAAGAGGGTCGAAAGTTGGCCGATCTCCAGTGGCAGTGTTCTCAACTCGTTGTTGTTGAGGAAAAGCGTTGTCAGGGCTGTGAGTTTGCCGATCTCCTGCGGCAACGTCCGCAATTGGTTGGTGGAGAGACTAAGAATTGTCAGGGCTGTGAGTTTGCCGATCTCCTGCGGCAACGCCCGCAATTGGTTGTTATCAAGGAGAAGCGTCGTCAGGGTCTTGAGTTTACCGATCTCCTGCGGCAACGTATGCAATTGGTTGTTATTGAGGAAAAGAGTCGTCAGGGCTGTGAGTTTGCCGATCTCCTGCGGCAACGTCTCCAACTGGTTGTTGTTGAGGTAAAGCATCGTCAGGGCCGTGAGGCGGTCGATCTCTTGCGGCAACGTCTCCAACTGGTTGTCGTTGAGCAGAAGCGTCGTCAGGGCTGTTAGCTTACCTATCTCTTGCGGGAATTCCCTCAACTGGTTGTCGGACAGATCAAGCATCGTCAGGGCCTTGAGTTTGCCGATCTCTTGCGGTAACGTCTCCAACTCGTTGTATGAGAGGTTCAGTGTCGTCAGGGCCGTGAGTCGGTCGATCTCCTGCGGCAACGTCCTCAACTTGTTGTATGAGAGGTGAAGTATCTTCAGCGCCTTGAGATGACGGATGTGCCCCGGAACTGCTGGGAGGTCCAGACCACTCAAATCGAGCACGTCCAGCCTACCCTCTCGGCAAGCTATGATCCGCTTGATCGCTTCCGCAAAGTTGTCAGCCGGATTCGGCGTTGTGGTGGGCATAATAAGCTCGATTCGTCAGTCGTAAATGTTAGGTTCGCATGTCGATACAACACAACAACTCCCGGATGGTGGAGTTTTCCGAGCAGGACTGCTCCAACCCGCGGAACAGAGTGCTATTCTAGTTGTCGGCGAGTTAGCCGACCAACATAATTGCAAGGTCAACCACCACCCTATCGCACCATTCTCACCCGCGCTGCTCTTGCGAAACTCCCTGGCCTGACCCATAATCGTTCCCGAACGCTCGTCGCTGACCCCGCTCGCCAGAAGCCACTCGCCAGGATACACCACCAGTTCGCAAAACTCAAGGAGCAACTCTCATGACTCGGACGATTGTTGCACTCGTCATCTCAGCCGTGATCGCCACCTGCGCAACGGCCGCCGAACCAGCCAGACCCAATATCGTCGTCATTCTGTCCGATGACATGGGGTTCTCGGACCTGGGGTGTTACGGCGGGGAGATCGCCACGCCCAACCTGGATGCGCTGGCCGCGGGCGGGGTGCGGTTCACGCAGTTCTATAACACTGCCCGGTGCTGCCCCACGCGGGCGAGTTTGCTCACCGGGCTGTACCCCCACCAGGCCGGGGTTGGCCACATGATGGACGACAGAGGCAACGCCTTTCCCGGCTACCGCGGCAATCTGAACTCCTCCTGCCGCACCATTGCCGAGGTACTCAAGCCCGCCGGATACCGGTGCTACGCCACCGGGAAGTGGCACGTCACCCGGTTCATCGGGCCGGACGGGCCGAAACACAACTGGCCCATTGCTCGCGGGTTCGATCGCTTTTACGGCACCATCCACGGGGCCGGTAGCTTCTTCGATCCGTCGTCTCTCGTCCGCGACGAGACGATGATCTCTCCGTTCGCCGACCCCGAGTACACGCCCACGACCTACTACTACACCGATGCGATCACGGACCACGGCGTCCGGTATGTCGGCGAACACGCCAAAGATCACGCGAAGAAGCCGTTCTTCCTGTACATGGCGTACACAGCCGCCCACTGGCCAATGCACGCGCTCCCCGACGATATCGCCAGGTATCACGGCAAGTACGATGGGGGGTACGAACCCGTCCGCAAGGCCCGGTTCGAGAAGGCAGCGAAGCTTGGGCTCATCGACCCCAAGCAAGGGATGAGCCCCCAGGCCGGGGACTGGGACAAGGTGACCAACAAGAAGTGGGAGGCCGCGTGCATGGAGGTGTACGCGGCGATGGTCGATCGGATGGATCAGGGGATCGGGAAACTGGTCGCCGAACTCAAGCGGACCGGTCAGTTCGAGAACACGCTCATTCTTTTCCTCCAGGACAACGGCGGGTGTGCCGAACTGCAAGGCCGCTCCGGGAACAAGGACCACCCGAACATTGTTCGCCCAGAGAAGCCGACCTTCCCCGCGATGAAGCCGGAGGAGTTCGCAGCCGAAGGGAGCGTGCCGAAACAGACCCGCGACGGCTTCCCGGTGCGGATGGGTCCGAAGGTGATGCCCGGCGGGCCGGATACCTACATCGCCTACGGTCGCGGCTGGGCGAACGTGTCGAACACGCCCTTTCGCGAGTACAAGCACTGGGTTCACGAGGGTGGCATCAGTACCCCGCTCATCGCCCACTGGCCGAAGGGGATTTCCTCGGCTGGCGAACTCCGGAAGCAACCCGGTCATCTGATCGACATTGCTGCGACGTGCATCGATATTTCTGGCGCGGACTACCCCAAGACGGTCGGCGACCACACCATCACCCCGCTGGAGGGCAAGAGCCTGGTCGCGGCCTTCGCGAACAAGCCGCTCACCCGCGATCTGTTCTGGGAGCACGAGGGGAACCGTGCCGTCCGGGTCGGCGACTGGAAACTCGTCGCCAAGGGGCCGGATGCGAAGTGGGAACTGTACGACCTCGCGACCGATCGGACAGAATCCACCGACCTCGCTTCGACAAATACCGCCAGGGTTCACGAACTGGCCAAGAAGTGGGAGGCATGGGCGAAGAGGACTCACGTTCTACCGTGGATCTGGGAGCCGGATTACAAGACGCAAGGGGAGTGAAGACAGCTCTCGCTCGCGGTGACAACGTCTGCCCTGCTCCACAAACCCGGTCGAGTCAGTCCCACAAGAATCGATGCGACGTGCTCCTCATACATCAACCCGCAGATGCTGTCTCATTCCCGGAGCGATCNNGCCTCGCCCTCCCATTTGTACGTCTAATCGTCTTTCCAGAGATGCGACAGCCTCAACGGGTTCCTGTATCAGGCACCCTGCCTTGGCTGGCCGGGCCGGCTGCCTCGCATCGATTTGTGTGCGTGATGGCTTCCCATGCGTGATAAAACAGCGATGGAAAATTCGTTCTGGTTATGCCGGTTCGTGCGATTCCAGGCATTCCGACATCCACATCAGCTATACGATGAAAATATCGACTGGAATACACAGCGAATTCCCAGAACGGCCTGAATATAGGGAAAGCAAAGAGTATAGGGACCGATAACGGGAATATTAATGGTATAGATCTCGTTATTCCAACTGTCCGGGATGGAGAACTGAAGCCGTTCGATCACGACGAGGAGGCGGAACTGCGTGTTCGGGTAACGGGTCTTGAGGGTCTGAACAATGGCATGAAAATCTTCGTACGCGAATGGATTATAGGGTGGCGGGAGCAAGTTCGTTGCTGTCATGTAGAGTAGCACCCGTTTCTTTCCGGCAAGCGTGGTGCGAAAATTCTGGATGCGGCGATTGTACCGCTCGACGAAGCGCGCGTAGTTATCGCCGACGAAATCGATGTCAGTTGCAGGTGGCATCTCATGGTTGTACGAACATGATGGAAATCGCTTGTCACAAAGGATGGGTTGCCCGAACGGATCGGGCCGCACGAAGAGATTGGCAGGGTCGGTCATGCCTTCAAAGTCGTTCTCAATGAGAAAACGGACCATGGGGATCGGCCAAATCCCCAAGTCGAATGGGTAGGAGAGTTCCCCTTGGTTTTTTCGAGGCTTGAGTCCAAGTGCAACTGCACTGACCCGGGGGAAGCAGTTGCACCCCATGGGGACGACGTTGATTTCATCATTTGTCATGCGGTTCTCTCAGGTGGTGATGGTGGACGTGTGGACACATGCCCAGATTACGACCGCTTTCGGAAGAGGGCGATGTCGAGGGCTCCGTTAAGGCCATCAGGGATGTACTCGATGAGGTCCATGGTCTTCCCGTACTCCGACTCGATGTACTCGCGCCGGTGGTAGCTGTTCCCGGCCTTGGAGCCGAAGAACTGCGGATACCCAAACGGGATAAATAGGAATCCCGTCTCCCGCAGTTCCTGTTGCTGGCCCGGTGTAATGTCCCACGGGCTCAGGGAGATGCCGGTGAGAGCCTTGAACAGGACTTGCCCGGGGTCTGTCAGCGGTTGGCCGAGCCGATCAGAATGGTATCCCAGGAAGGTGAGCAAAAGTAGTCCACCGGGTTTGAGGACACGGTTCAGTTCAGCCAACCACACAAACTGATCGGTCGCGTCGAGATGTGTGAACACGGATAATCCGTATGCCAGGTCAAACTTGTCAGACGGAAAATCGAGTGGTGGTTTGTCACCATTGACGCGCACAGTGGCATACGGCAGATTGTGCTGACACCAGGCCACGGCGTCGGCGTCCAGATCGCTCCCGGAGAGTTTCACCCCCGGTGTCAAATCCCGCATGTTCAGGAGGGTCCGCCCGCAGCCGCAACCGAAGTCGAGGATCTCCGGGAAATCCCAGATCCATTTACCGAGCCGGCCGACTGTCGCGTCGATCGCCCGTCGTGACGCCTGCCCGAGTGCAAGGAACATCGCGATATCGGGCGAGCCCTGGATGCGAAATCGCAGGGGCAATGGGGGTAGTGGTGTGACCCCTGTCTGAGCGAGGTAGAACTGATCCCAGACTGCCACTCCCAAGCTAAAACTCTTGACGAGGTTCCGGTAGCAGTCGACCAGGAACTCCGTCGGACATGGCGGAGTGGGTTGAGAACTGGTGGGGGTCATGGAGGGTCTCCGGCGGTATTGGGTAGCGGAGCCATCGTCCTACTTGATGGTGGCCATGATGTTGTCGCTAAGCGTTTTGATTTGCGCGGCCGACAGGGCCGTGCCGTTGTAGATCTGCACGTCTTCGATCAGGCCATTGAACGGCTTGACCCCGTCGCGGACGTCCTCGCCGATATAGGTGTTGAGAGTCGGGTTGAGCGGAACCGGGGTGCCCGGCGTGGAACTGTCCAGCACACCGTCGATGAAGAACTCCACCGTGCCGCTAGCATGACGCACCACAACGACGTAGTGGAAGTTGCCGTTGTTGACGGTCGAGGTGGAGACAAAGCTCTGTTTGCCTGTGCCATGACTAAATTCATCCAGGCTCAGCTTGCCCGGGGTGTTCACGAATCTGCCACCGACGCTAAAGACAAATTCCCCATCGAAATTGGCGCGGTCACGCTGAGTGATGATAACACCGTCGGCGGTTGTCTTGATGATGGCGGAAATCGTGAAGTCGCCACTGCCAGAGAGCGAGGCCCGAGTTCCGAGATCGATGTAATTGCCGGGATGGCCCGGGAAACAGAACGCCTGGCCAATCTTCCCGGGGACGTAAGTCAGTTGGCCGACGATCGTGCCGTTGGCCGAGCCCCCACTGTCGTTGGCGTTGTTTTGGCCCTTGTACCGGTTTGTGATTCCCGCGGCTGCTGTGGCGGGATCGACGGGCCGTTCGAGAGTCACGAGATCCTGGTGGCCGTTGAGCCCACCCGGCAAGTAGTCCCGAACCGTGAAAAACCGGCTGAACTCCCGCTTCACGTATTCCGGGCTGTGGTAGGTGTTCTGATACCACTCGGGGAAAACACTCCGCCAGATCCGGGTCGGAACGAACGCGATCCCGCGCTCGCGGACCTCCTCCTGCCACCGCGGTGCGAGCGACTGGAGGTGCTGGTCGCCGTGGACTGTGAGCAAGACCAGTCCCCCTGGGCGGGTCACCCGGCGGAGTTCGGCCAACCAGAGGAATTGCATCCGCTCGTCCAGGTGGGTCAGGACCGAGATCCCATACACCAGGTCAAAGACCCCGTCCGGGTACGGGAGTGGGGGCTCGGGGGCGTTCACCCCAAACGCTGCGTACTGGAGGTGATCTTGGCACCAGCCGATCGCGTCCGGGTCGATATCGGTGCCGAACCAGCGGGCTGGTAGGAGTTTGTGCAGCCATATGATCGTCCGGCCGCAGCCGCAGCCGAAGTCGAGCACAGCCCGGATGTCCTCCGGTTTCTTGCCCGCCCGGATGATCGCGCCGTACAGATCCTGAGCCGACTGTGCTCCGACCTTCAGAAAGCCAGGCAGGTCGGCCCCTCCGTGGACCCGCGCCCGGAGGTGCAGTGGAGCCACCGGCCCGACCCCGGCCAACTCGATCGAGATTTGGTCCGCGACACTCGCACAGAGGCTTGCCGCCTTGACGAGATTCCGATAGCCATCCGTCAACAAACCCGCAATCATACGTGATCTCCCAGTTGTGTGGTTTCCCTCGGACACTGGCCTGGCCGCACCCATTCGTGGACGTTCGGACCCCGACTCACCCATCAATCGGTGCGACCACCCGGATGAGTCCGCGCTCGGCGAGGTCGGCGGTCGCTGACTCGAACGCTCCCCGGGGGAGAGCCTGACCGCTCACCCAGGCAACGAGGTCACAGACCCCTGCGTTCAGTCCAATTCCTGCCTTGAACCCGAGCTCTTTGGCGGCCCGCGCGGTATCGGCGTAGCAACTGCGGATGTCCCCGACGCGGTATCGGCCGGTATGCTCGACCCGATGTGGGACACCCAGGGCCAGTCCGATCACACGGGCCAGATCTTCAATCGTCGTGGGACAGCCGCTACCGATATTGAACACCCCCGGTCGGGTCCCACGGTAGTTGAGTGCCAACCAGTTCGCGGTGGCCACGTCCCGAACATGGATGAAATCGCGGGTGGCCAACCCATCCTCGAAGAGGCTGGCCGGGTGGCCCTGCATGAGTTGGGTACAGAAGACTGGAGCGATTCCGGTGTACGGATTCCGCAGGGCCTGGTTCGGCCCGTACACATTGAAATACCGAAGAGTCACAAGCGGAGTGCCAGTGAGGTCGGCCATCTGCCGGCAGAGCTGTTCCTGGAACACTTTCGTGAGTGCGTAGACCGAAAGGGCCGAGGGGGGTATGTCCTCGGATGTTGGAACCGGAGTCATCGGTGAACCGCAGGCCGTGCATAACGGATCCCACTGGCCACGGCGGAGTTGATCCGGGGAACGCGGGTGGGGGTGGAGGATCAAGTTCTGGCACGGACACTGATAGGCCCCCTCCCCGTACACTGCCCGAGTTGAAGCGAGGACGAACTGGTCCAGCCGAATGCGGTCACCGGCGATCACGTCCCAGATGCACGCCGTCCCTGTCACATTTGTGTTGGCGTACGACTCAAGCTCGTGCATCGACTGGGTGACCCCCGTCAACGCGGCCAGATGGAGGACCGCTGACGCTCCGTCAAGGGCTGCCCGGACTGCGTTTCGGTCTGTCACATCACCCCGGATGAACTCAACCTCGGCAGGGAGATCGTCGGGCGGTTCGGCCGCAGGACCGTGAACCTGGGGGCACAGGTTATCGAGAACGCGCACCCGCCATCCCCGTGCGACGAGAAGCCGGGCGGTGTGTGTGCCGATGAATCCGGCCCCGCCGGTGATGAGAACGAGCGTCGTCATGCGGAAGCCTCGGGTTGCGGGGGTTGCCAGTCGCGGCCCGCTCGGAACGCCTGCAAGATTGCGCGGGAGGCGAATGTCAGCAGACTGGAAATCCCCCTTGCCCGGTCTGTCAGGGGCAGGGGAAAGTGGAATCCCCCTGCCGGCCCACCCACGCCAGCCGGCCCTGGGAAGCCCGTGGCCCACTGTTTGAGGAGGTAACTCAGGACAGCCACATCGATCCGAGCTCCAGGGGAAAGGTCGTGCAGAACCCCTTCCAGGGTGAGCAGGATCTTCCCTGCGAGGTAGACCGTCCCCGGGAGCGGGACGCCTTCCCGGACAAGTTGGTTGAGGAGCTTCGGCCCCAGGGATCGGGCACTCCAGAGCCAGACCGGGTGCGACTCGACGAACTGCCTGGCAGCTCGCCTGACAGTCTCGGTGGGAAATGGGATGTCAGCCGACGCGCAGAGCCCGCCGACGACCTCCACGATCCACTCCTCATCTCGCAGCACAGCGGCTGCAAACAGCGCCACCAGCCACCGCCGCTGATCCCGGGTCAGGCGAATCCCAAGAGCCCAATCGAGAATCACCAGTTCGTCAGTACACGGGTCGTAGAAGAGATTGCCGGCGTGGGGGTCGGCATGGAACAGGGCGGTCTCGTCTCCGGAGAACAGGGGGATTGCCACGAGGGCCTCACTGATCCGGGCTGCGATCCGTGGGCCGAGGTCCGGGCGGCTGGCGGTGATCGTGGTGACTTTCGCCCCGCTGGCGGTGGTCATCGCAGTCACGCGCGGGGTCGAGAGTTCGGGGATCAAGCGGGGGATGCGGACACCCGGGATCGCGTGGTATCTCCTGCCCGCCTCCCGGAGATTCACCTGCTCCGAATCGAGATGCACTTCGCGCTCCAGATGGTCGACGACCTCGCCAAGTGCCTCGCTAATCTCAAGTGCAGCGATCCCGTATTCGACCCGCCGGTCGCGGCACTCATCGTTGAATGCTCGAAGGATCGATAGATCCTCGGTCAGATAGTCGCTGACGTAGGGCTTGAGGACTTTGAACACCCCGCGTTCCCGGGCACCGGTGAGCGGGTCGGCCCAGGAGAACCCGACCACCGCGCTCACGCTCGCTTCCGCGGTCACGGTCTTGTCGACTTCAACTTGGTAAACTGCCAACCTGTCCCCGATCTCCACGCGCAAAGCGGCGAAGACCTCGTCTCTCGGAATGTCCGAGATCTGGTCTTCGAGGAGAATTAACTCGGCCCGGAGTTCCACAGGAATCCGCGGACTGCGTGCCAGCAGTTGGCCCAATTTCTGGAGCCCCGGCATGCGGGTGATGAATCGGCCGAACCTAACGGTGGGCACCGAGTCCGGGGGGAGGGTGGTCTGCTCGATTAGTTTGGGGGCGAGCCGCACTGAGGAAAGCCGCTCGACAAGGAACGGCATGGCCCTGCCAACGAGCCGTCTCCACCCCACACCGATGTCCGGGACGAGCCGTTGGATCCCGAGCAGTTCCCCGATCCAGGCTCCGGCCAGTTGCCGGACGACCGGTTGATCGAGCGCCTGGGCGACCGAATCCACTCCTCGCTCGGCCGTGAAGGCTGCGAGCAGGTCGGGGCTCAGCTCGGGTAACTGGCTTGTCTGCATGATGCATTCCGGCCCAGGTACGGTGATTCCAACTTCGCCCTGGGCTGTTGCTACGATCATCAATTGTGGTGGCCGAGACGGGTTCCACCGCACCGGCGTTCTTCCGCAGAGGTTGGACGTCGGTTAAGGAACGAGGCATCAATAAGTGTCGGGTATATTGATATCGTCGATTCACCCCCCCTGCCCCCCCCTTCGAAAAGGGGGGAAAAACAGGTGCTCGACTCGGTTCAAGAGCGGGGGCCTATTCGTACTTTCTACCCCTCTGCTTCTGTCTCCCCCCCTTTCGAAGGGGGGGCAGGGGGGGTAGATCGGCCAATGGATCAGAATTACGAATCTTGTTGATGCGCCGGTCCTAACCCGTACCATCACGTCCTCCTCCCGTTCTTCAGATGGTAATCACCGGAGTGGGTGGCTGCCGTCCCGTTCCGATGTGGCGAGGTGAAACTGTCGATCACCCGCTGGAATACTTCTTGTCCGTTGAACGCAGCAACCGCCGTCTGGACTTTTTTGGCGGCAGCCGCGTATTTCGGCTCGCGGAGGATTCGGGCGGCTGCCTCCCGGATTGACTCGACCCGGGCGTCGGCCTCCGGAACAGCCTCTCCGGCGCCGTACCGACGGACGTATGTCATGAACATTGCTTGGTCAGAATTGCCCGGCAAGCCGAGCACCGGAGTTCCCTCGGCGAGGCTCTGCTGGCCGGGCATGCTCCCCCCGTTGCATACTGTCATTGCCGCGAGTCGAGCAACGGCCGAGCCGGGGAGGTAGTCGGTGATGTACACATTGCGAGCAGCAGTCGGAGTCGAACCCCTCCCGGCCGTCGCCGCAACCACCGATACCGGAAGGGTGGATAACGCTGCGAGGACGACCGAGAGAAGGTCAGGGTTCCCGGAGCTTCCCAGATTCACATATACGATGGGTCGGTCGGTCGGGACTTCGTTCCACCACTGCGGCAGTGAAACGGTCGGAGACCAGAGGAGCGGGCCGATGTAATGGTGGTTCGTGGGGATCGAAGGGAGAGGGCAAAGCTCGGGGAGATCTGGGTACAGATTCATGTCACCATAGCAGAGAACCTGCCGCATGTCGGAGCCGATCGGAGGCAGACCGTAGCGGACCCGCGCCAGGTTCAACGGCAACAGTTGGATCGCGTCGGAGATCGGCTGGGTTGCGGTCCACACGAGTGACCCTACACCCCCCCCCAGGCCATATGGAATGGTGGGGAGCTCCCAGGGTACGGTTGAAGTTGGACTAAAGTGGGCATTCATCACATTGACTAGCGGAATTTGGGCGAGTCTTGCACTGATTGCCATAGACTGACGCAAATCGCTCACGATAACGGCCGGCTGGACCCGATCCAATATCTCTCGATCCTCCCGGACATACTCCTCGATCGTCTCAGGGTCGAACAGAAAGATTGCCCGGAAGTCGAGGTGGTCACGGGTGGTCCGACCCGCGAGCCGGGAACGGAGTGGGATCAGGCGGAATGGCAGAGGAGTCGGGAAGAGTTGGGCATATCGGTCGTCGCAGGCGAAGAACAGGTCGAACTGGTTCGGGTCGAGCATCCCAGCGAGGGCCGCCGGACGGGCCACGTGGGCGAGGGTGACGGCTTCTCCGATAAACAGAATCCGGGGGCGAGTTCCTGTACCCCTGCTGGACCCCAGAAGGTGATTCGTGGAGGTCGGGCTGGGTGGCGACGGCGGAACCGAGTGCGGGACAGAAGGCTGGCCAAGAGGCGGCGAAGAGTGGGCCGTTGGCCGGTCGGCCAACGCTCGCTCGATCAGGCCGTTGAAAGCGGCCCTGGTATCGATTCCGCGGATCGCCTCGGCAAGTCGACGAGCAGCCATCGTGTATCGGTCTTCACGGAGCATTCGCAACACTTTGCCACGGATGACCTCCTCGGTCGCCTCGACCTCGGTCACCATCTCGCCTGCCCCTGTCTTCTCGATCCGTCGCATGAAAGCGACCTGGTCCATGTTGCTCGTCACCCCGAGGACCGGGCAGCCACCTGCGAGCGCCTGGGGGCCGGCCGTACTCCCCCCGTTACAGATCGCCAGGCGGGCGCGGTGCCCCATCTCAGCCCCGTTCAAATAGTCCGCCACAAACACGTTCTTGGGGAGGTCCGCGACACGGGTCCGGCCGGCCGTTGCAACTGCGACCGTGACCGGGAGGTCACAGACCGCTCGGATAATCATCTGGAGCAGTCTCGGCTGGCCGGACGAACCGAGGCTCAAGTAGATGAGTGCTCGGTCGGGCGGCAGCGTGTCCCACCAGGGCGGGGGGGCCACGTCCGGCGACCAGATACAGGGGCCAACGTACGCCGCATTCCTCGGCAGTTGTGGAAGTCCGGACCACTCGGGGATGTCCGGAAGGGCGAGATAATCGCCAAAGGTCAGAACTCGTTTCGGGTTGAATCCCGGCGGGCGAACCCCGTACCGAAGGCAGGCCAGGTTGACGTCGACCGTGGAGAATCCGACAGCGGTGTTGATCAGCAGGTTGAACCCTAACCCCCCCCAGGGCTCGCCCAACCACTGGCCCAGAGGGTTGACCGGTGACTCGTACCCGCCCGGGGCGTCCGGGTGCCAGTACGCACTCATGATGTTGACGAATGGGATTTGGCGGAGTTGGGCGCTGATGATCAACGACTGCCGCATATCCCCGACAACTACGTCGGGGCGGATTTGATCGAACAGAGCCAAGTCCTCGCGGACGTACACCTCCAGTGTCGCCGTGTCGAACAGGTTGTCCCGGAGCAGGGAGATCTGTTCGAGCGATTTCTCCGCAACCAGTGATCGGAGGGGGATGACCCGGAATCGCTCGGCGTTCGCCAGGAGTGGGAGAACTCGTCGGTCGGAGGCGAATGTGATGTCGTACCGGGCCAGATCCAGCGTCCCGGCAAGGACGGCTGGACGGGCCAGGTGGGAGAGCGTGATCGCCTCCCCAATGAACAAGATCCGAATGCGAGCCCCCATCCACTGTCTCCCTCGTGAGCTGATCTGTTACGAGACTGTGATCTTCTCCGGCCCAGAGGTGGGGCACGGCACGGGTTGGTGGCACTGGGCGGCCGCGCGCTCAGCGGCTGCGATGCTCTCCTCCACCACGTCCAGCAGCGACCGGAGACTGGCCGCATGAAACTTCAGGGTGTCTTTCTCAATCAGCGGCCAGTTCGCGAATGCATTCCGAAAGAGGGTGTCCCATTTCGCCACGAGCGCCTGGTTGACGCTTGCTATCGCGTTGACCAGGTTTTGGATCTCTGGGTAGGGGAGGGCAGCGATCGCGGCGTTGGCGAGCATCTGAATCGGGTTTGGGGGTGGAGTCACGGTGGGTCTCTCTGGTGAGGCTAGCTGAGCGGTTTCTCGAAACGAATGGTCAGAGTCCCGTCCTGGAGGGTAGCCGGACCGGTTCGGTGCAACGCCACCGACCGGGGAAGCTGGACGCGGCGTGTAAACGTGCCGACCCGGAGGGTCAGATCCTCCCCGTCCCGTGTCAGGTCGAGGTTACCCCGGTCGGCAAAAGGCATCGTCACCTCCAATCGACAGGATCCGTCCGGGTCGGTTGCAAACCGGACCGGCATCCGGCTCGCGAGAACGGCCGATGGGTCGGTGTCAGCGTAAAGGGCCTGGTACATTGGCCGGAGGCGATCCACTCCGATCACTTCCCAGGGGAAGAGTGGGACCGTGGTCATGGGTGTACCGGCGAAATGCGACCGGGCTTTCTCGACCTGTTCGGCCTGAGCCTTGGCCCAGTGCTCGAATTGTGGCTCATCGGCGGGGAGGAGCCGATTGATCGCAACGAAATCGGTGTTCACCCCATACATCCCGAAATACATGTACGCCCTCTGGCTCTCCCGCATGACCATCTTCTCGGGATTCAGGACCAACCGGACCGAGCAGACCGCCGGATCTCTCAGGACATCGTCGATCCCCCTCATCCGTGTGACGATCCCCTGGATCGACTCGAAGAACGAGTCCTCCGGCAGGTACAGCGCTGCGCTGGAGAAGATCGCGGCGATCGGGCGGATGAGCCCGACCAGACGCCGTTCTTTTGGCAACCGACGACGGGAGTACCATTCCAGGGAGGATGCCAACCCGATGAACCGGAGGGTCTCTCCCGTCGGTGGGCAATCCAGGACGATCACCTCGTAGCGCCCCTCAGCCAGGTAGCGATCGAGGGTCAGCAGAGCGACAAGATCCTCCATCCCCGGGAGGACGGCGAGTTCTTCGGCCAGGACCGTGTTGAGTCCACCGTGGGCCATCAGCCCGGCGGCGTACTTGTACACAGGTGCCCACTCGCGCTCCAGTTCGGCATAAACATCGATCTCCTGGACGTCGAGATGGTCGGTCAGGGGGAAGGGTCGCCCGTCTCGTCGACCAATCAGAGGGCCGCCAAGGTCGAATGCGTCGGCCAGGCTGTGGGCCAGGTCGAACGACACGATGAGCGTCTTGTGCCCGCGCTCAGCGCAACCCAGAGCAGTGGCCGCTGCGACGGTGGTTTTTCCCACTCCGCCCTTACCGGAAACCAGGATGATTCGTGCCATGAAGACCCCTGCGGGGGCCGTACCCAATGGGGACGGCCGCCCGAATGTTGCTCATCCGCGGCCACTGAACTGGATCACCAGCCTGCCACCCTCGACCCGCGCCCCGCGCGTCTCGAGCGCGGCAACGTGCCGCGGGAGGACTGCCGTTCGCTTGAACGTACCAACTCGGATGCCCAAATCTTGTCCACTCCGGGTGAGCTGGACCTGATCCTTTTCGACGAACGGGAGTGGGATCTCCAGCCGATATCCGCCATCCGCCTCCTTGGTCACCTCGTATCCCCTTTCGCGGGAGAACACATCGTCGGGGGTGGCGTCTGCGTAAACTTCTCGGGCGAATCGGGTCAAGCCGTCGACACCGAGGACTTCCGACGGCAGGAGAGGGGCGGTGAACACCCGTACGGGGTAGAAGTCGTTGCGGATCTCCTCGACAAAGGCGTCCTGGAGGGCAACCCGGGCGGCGAAATACTGACTGTCGCGGGGGAACAGGCGGTTGACCACGACCGCATCGATATTCACCCCGTACATCGAAAAGTACATGAACGCACGTTTTGTTTCCAGTATGACCATCTTCTCCGGGTTGGTGACCAGCCGGATACTCGTCCGGGCAGGATCGCGCAGAATCGCGTCGAGTTCGCTCAACTCCCCGGCCACTCGCTGGATGACGTCGAAGTGACCGTCCTCCGGCATGAACATCTCCATCTCCCGATCCAGGCGAACAGCGATTGGCCGGACCAGTCGGCAGACCCGCCGGTCGAACGGGAGCCTCTTGCGGACGTACCACTCGATGAGTGATCCGAAGCCGACGAATCCGAGGGCCTCGGCGGTCGGTGGAAGGTCGAGGACGATCAGGTCGTACCGGCCTTCACGCTCGTGTGTCCTCAGGCACCCGAGAGCGATCATGTCCTCCATCCCGGGCACGATTCCGACTTCGTCGGCCAGGGCACCCTGGATGTTCGCACTCCCATAGAGCATCCCGCTGAGGAACTTGTACGTGTCCCCCCACTGTCGGCGGAGTTCGGTCTGCAGGTCGATCTCCAGGACGTCCAGGTTCGGCTCGACGGTCACTGGCCGACCGAGATCGCGACTGAACAGCTCTGTCTCGAGGTCGAACGAGTCGGCCAGGCTGTGGGCCATGTCAAATGACATGACCAGGGTCTTCCGTCCGCGTCGGGCGGCGGCCAGGGCAGTCGCGGCTGCAACTGTTGTCTTTCCGACTCCGCCCTTGCCGGACACCAGGATCATACGACTGGTCATAGAACTCCGCATAGATTGAGGTGAAGACTGTTCATGCCGGGGGCTTCTTCAGCTTTCTCGCTAGGATCGGACCGTAATTCTCCCCCCAAGAGACTGTATCCCCGTCTGCCCCGATGTTGAACCCGTCATCGAACCAACCGGACTTAAGGAGCCAGTCAACCGCTTTGTTCACCTCCGCAGCGGTTTTCTCCTGATTCACGCCGAATGGCCCGGTCGTCGACGGATTCAACCGGAAGTACTGTCCCTTCTCGAGGAGTTGTTCAGTCTCGAACTGGATGGCGTCGTCGCTCGCAGTCAGGAATGCCTGAATGGCCAGTAACCATTGGCCCTTCAAGAGATTGTCAAGCCAGAGGTTCGGCAGCCACGGCGGGTTTCCTGCACCAAGAAGCCACTCGTTCACCCCCCACGAGGCGATCCCTCCGGTGAATGTCGGGGCGACGTAGCTGGCCTGGCCGATGAGGTTGGCCCCAGTCCCGAGGGAAAGCATCAAGATATGCTCGCGTTCGATCTCCTTGAAATGCCCGGGTGGGTCCTTGCGTTTTTCGTGCAGGATCTGGGCCAGCGCGACCATCGAAGGGTTATTCGCGACCAGGGCCCCGTCCACGTACCCCGGCCCAGTTTGAGTGACCGACGACTGGACGATCGGGAGTTCGATGGGCAGGGCCGACGTGCGAAGAGCGACGTCGACGATGAACTCCTTATTGTCATCGTCCTTCAAGAAATTGTTGAAAATCTTTGGTTTCCACTTCCGCGAGGCTGGGTCGTTAATCTTCTCGTTGTCGAGCTTGAATGACACGAGGCAGACGTTTTTCTCCAGGTCGTAAAGGGTCTTCCCATCGAAATTCGCCCTGAGGGCGTTCAGGTAATAGGTGTTCTGCAACACCGACCGGAAGCCGGTCAACTTCAGGGCGAGTTCGACCATGAAACCAACCGGGTTCAAGATCAGATCCAAGATCGAGCCCGGAAGCAGTCCGGCGGCCAGACTGAAGTTGATCTGCTTCCAGAACGCATCGATCGTGTCGATGGCGTTCTCTGAAGAGATTTGGTTGGCGAGAAACAGCGAATTAATGCCGCCCGCGGAGGTGCCTGCGTACAGGTTCACGTAGTCGAGAAAGTGAGTCTTATTGACCAACTCCTTGGTGATGGGGTCCGTGACCTGCCCCTCGGTTGCGCGTTTCTTGAGTTCGGCGGAGATCATCCGAAGAACCGTCGCGGTGTTGTTCCCGATACCCCCATCCATCGACAGAATCCGGTACGCCTTCATGGTCCGACCTCCTGTTGGTAATGCCGCCTCCGATCACTCGCGTCGGGGGTCAAAGCGACCCCGTCTAGCCAGGTCCGCATCGCTTGCGCAAGAACCCGCCTGTTCTCGCCATCGAGAATTGTCATGTGGTTTCCAGGTGTGGGGACCACTTCCAGCGACTCGCCGACCACCTGTCTGAGCCTCCGGACGACCGGATCTTCATCGGCTCGCTCACCACGCAGACCAGTCCGGAACAGGACGGCCCGACAGCCGACGGGCTTGAGGTTGTAGCGGCGGGCCGCCCTGTAGTGAGTCCGGAACAATCGGAACGAGCGCCACCCCCCGCGGACGATCTCACTGAGGAAGCGGAACTGCGATTTGGGGCCGCGCCAGACCAGTCCACGGAACGTGTGAGGGAGGCTGATTCCGGCCCAGCCGACGAGTCGGCGGACATCCCCGTACGAAGTGGGAACGGGGAGCCGGCCGACATTCCGGAGGGCTTCCGACAGTCCCGCCCAGGTCTCTCCTTCCTGGACGCTCCGCTGGCCTTCTGGAGGAAGCCCGACGTCGAGCAGGAAGACCTGTGCCTGCCGCCCGCACGCAGCCAGTAGCCTGGCAAGTTCCAGCGCGACGAGCCCACCAAATGACCATCCCCCAAGCAGGAGTGGCCCTGTTGGCGAAACCTGTTGAATCGCCTGGAGGAAGTGAGCAGCGAGTTCACCGACTGTCTGACAGGGAGCCTCACCCTCTCCAAGCCCAGGCGACTGGAGACCGTACACCGGCCGGTCCGGTCCGAGTTCGGCCGCCAATTCCCGGTAACACATCGGGCTACCACTGGCCGGGCAGACGAGGAACAGCGGATCACCGCCATTGCCCGGATACAGCGTCATGAGGCAATCGGGAAGAGTTTCGGTCGATGTGGGATGATCAAGCAGGCGGTCGATCCCCTCGACCGTTGGGTTCAGGAAGAGATCCCGGAGTTGCACCTCGACCCCGAGCCGGCTACGGATTGCTTCCGCCAGTCGGATCACAAGGAGGGAATGCCCGCCGAGGTCAAAGAAATTCTCGGCTGGTTCGATCCGGGCGACCGACAGGACCTCCGCAAAAATGGCCGCCAGGACCGCTCGCCGCTCACTTGTCGCCGGGGGCAGTTGGGGCGGTTCGTGCGACTGGTGGATGATCGAGAGGAGCTGTTTCCGGTCCACCTTCCCGTTGATCGTCAGCGGCAACTCGTCAATGACCCCAACGGTTCGGGGCACCATATACCCCGGGAGTCGGGTCCGGAGGTACTCCTTGAGC
The DNA here is from genome assembly GCA_003136315.1 of Gemmataceae bacterium. Lineage (GTDB taxonomy): Bacteria > Planctomycetota > Planctomycetia > Gemmatales > Gemmataceae > Urbifossiella. The sequence goes on from PLDW01000217.1 coordinate 43,854, forward strand.
CCGGCTGGGTTGACGCCAGCACCGACAGAAAACGCAACCAGATGTCGCTCATCGGCGCGCTCACCGACCACACAGACCGCGGCATTGCGGACGCCCGGTGCCTGTCGGAGGACTTCTTCGATCTCACGCAACTCGACTCGGTAACCGCGGATCTTGACCTGATCGTCGGCCCGGCCAACAAAGTCGAGGGACCCGTTTGGAAGCCAGCGGGCAAGATCCCCGGTTCGGTAGGCATGGGTTGGAGATCCCTCTTGCGAGGGAAGGGTGACGAAACGTTCGTTGGTCAGGTCTGGCCTGCCAACGTACCGCCGAGCCAGCCCTGGTCCGGAGATGGCAATCTCCCCGACCACTCCAGGTGGAACAAGGGTTCCCGATGGGGACAGAAGAACGATTCGAGTGTTATCGATCGGTGAGCCAATCGAGGGTGAGCCAGCAGAACCCGGCACGACCGGCCCGCTGGTGGCGACAACCGAATATTCGGTTGGCCCGTAGTTGTTATAGACGGCAAACGGTAGGGTGCGGGGTGGCGATCGACCGAGCCGATCCCCTCCGGTAAGCATGACACGGAGCCTGGTGTCAGGTGGCCAGGGAAAGTCAAACGCAGGTTCGGCCAACGGGGTCGGGACGAATGCGACCGTGATCTTTTGGGTGACCAGCCAGCGGGCGAAGGAATCGGTCGTCGGCAAGACGGATTCGTTCGCTGGCCGTACCGCCGCTCCGGAGGCGAGTGCCGCCCAGAACTCCCACGCGGATGCGTCGAAGCCCACCCCGGCGAGCATGCTCGCCACATCGCCGGGCGAAACCTCGAACGCTCGTCTATGCCAGGTAACGAGATTCACAAGCCCCCGGTGAGGAACCTCAACCCCGTTCGGAACCCCGGTCGATCCGGAGGTGTAGATAATGTAGACCGGATCGTCAGGGCCGACTGTGATCTGCGGGTTTGAGTCCGGGTAGGCCGCGAGTCTCGCCACCACCTCGTCGAAGGTGACCGAGGGCACACCCGGAGCACCCGGGTCATCCGCCGACGATCCGACGATGAGAAGCCGACATCCGGCATCCGTTAGCATGTGGCGAACCCGCTCGGGTGGGCTTGCCTGATCGATCGGGAGGTAGGCGGCCCCGGTTTTCACCACCCCGAGAATCGATAGACAATGAGCGGCTGATCGCCCACAGCGGACGCCAACGACCTGGCCAGGCCCGACTCCCCGGCTCGCTAAATACCCGCCAAAACGGTTCGCCATCCCGTTCAGCCGAGCGTAGCTGAGAGTCTCAGAGTCGCCGATTATGGCCGGGGCATGGGGTTGCCGTACGGCCCATTCCTCAACAGCGCTGTGGATACCACTCCAGGCTGGGGGGAGGACGATCAGCCCGCGGCCTTGGGAACGACTCCCGACCTCTCCGGTCGGTCCCTGGACCAGCCATTTCCCCACCTGATCCCTCGACGCCAGGTCGATGAGGATCTGGAAGTACTCTTTGAAAAACCCATCCGCGGTTGCGGCTGTGTACAGGTCCGTTCTGTACACCAACTCGCCGAAGACACGCCCTGTTATTTCGCGAAGCCCAAAGCACAGGTCGTACTTGGCTGTCCCGTTCTCCACGGGGTAAAGTTCCGCTTCGAGTTCGGTCGGTGGGATCGGCCGGTCGCCGGGGCGTTGAAAATCGAAAACGATCTGGAAGAACGGAGCGCGGCTGGGATCCCGTCGGGGCTTGACGGCCTCAACCACGTGCTGGAACGGGACATCCTGGTTTCGATAGACATCCAGGGTGCGCTGCCTGACCGTACCCAGGAGGTCGGCAAAGGTGTCCTCCGGACTCATCGGGATTCGGAGTGTCAACATGTTCACGAACATTCCGGCCGCATCTGCCAGCCCCGGGCGGTTACGGTTTGCAACCGGCAGGCCGATCACGCACTCACCGGCACCAGTGTGCTGTTGGAGGAAAACATTAAGACCGGCGAGTAATACAGTCGAGAGGGTCACATTGTGGTTTTCGGCAACTTTTTTGAGCCGGGCGATCACCGTCTCATCGAGCTCGAGCCCCGATGTTGCACCGGCCCCGCTTGGGAGAGCGGGTCTTGGAAAGTCCCCTAGCAATTCGGTGCCCGACCCTAGCCCGTGCAGTTCCCTCACCCAGTAATCGAGTTGTTGTCGATAACCCCTCTGGTCAATCCAATCCCGCTCTCTGCGAACGTGGCCGCAAAGAGATACCGCCTGCGAGTGGGGCGGGAGCGGGAGTCCCGCTCGAAACCGCTCGTAATAATCGAATAAACGATAGATTAAATGTGCAAATGAAGTTGCGTCAAGTACGATATGGTGAGCAGTCAGGATGATCACCCAGGCATGCTCTTCGTCACGGATCAGCGTCATACGGAACAGTGGCGGCTGATCCAGAGAGAATACCTGTCGAATGACCTTTGACACGTGATTCTTGACCTTCCGTTCCCGTTCGTGCTCTGGTTCCGAGCGGACATCCACCAGGTCAAATGGAACCGCCATACCGGATCGGACTGCCTGGATCAACTGCCCGTCCCGACGGGAGATCGACACCCGCAGTGACTCCTCCCGATCAAGGATCGCCTGAGCACTCCTGGCCAGGTTGTCAACAGAAAGCTGCCCTCGCAGACGCAAGGTGAGGAACTCGGTGAACATATGCGGAACGCGGGTCACCTGCTCCGCGACCCATATCCGTTCCTGAGCGAACGAGAGCGGGAACGCCTCAGGAGAGTCAGGAGTCCTTACGTGAATCGACGCGGGTGTCGACCTCTCCACAGCGAGCGAGCGACCGTTCGTGTTCGGTGTCGCGTGCGGAGTCGGACTGTTCGATCTTGCTGCCGCAACGGTCGTGGGTGAGGGTGAATCGGGATGGAGTTGTGGAGGAGTCGGACTGCCCGGGCCGGGCGTGGACCCGTTTGCTCCAATGACTGAGTCGTACAGGTAGCGGGCCAGGCGACCGACGGTCGGATAGTCAAAGACCAGAGTGGGAGCCATCGGCCGACCGACTCTTTGACCGATCCGGGTGGCCAGTTCGACCCCGGCGAGAGAGTCGAACCCGACCTGTGCGAACTCGACTTGCGGGTCCAAATCGTCGGCCTGATGCAGACCGATCACCCGTGCCGCTTCGCGACGAACCAGCTCAGCAAGGGTCGGAATCCCCTCACCCACCGGCAGTGCTCGGATAACCGTTCGCCAATCTTCCGTGGCAGCCGCCGCGCGACCGTTAACCGCAGGGGTCGGGGCAAGGAGTTCGGCGTAGATCTGTGGTGTCCGGCTGGGATCGTACTGGGTCAGAAGACGACTCCAATCCACCCCCATGACTGCCGCCTGGGCCACGTTGGTGTGGAGGAGATGGTGCAGGGCGGCAATGGCCTGCTCCTGAGGAAGCGGCAACGTACCGAAGTGTTCCAAACGTTCGAGAGCCCGGGGATCGAGAGTGCTTCCCATTCCGACATCGGCCCACAGCCCCCAGTTAATGCTCAGCCCCGGGAGTCCCCGATATCGTCGCCACTGGACAAACGCATCCAGGACTGCGTTCGCGGCAGAATAATTCGCCTGGCCGAGAGCGCCGACGATTGCCGTTCCCGACGAAAAGCAGACGAAGAAGTCGAGCGGCAGATCCTCTGTCGCAGCGTGGAGGGCGAACACTCCTGCGGCTTTGGGCCGGAGGACAGACCGGTACGTCGCCGGGGTCTGCTGGGTCAGGGTCGCATCTTCGAGAACCCCGGCGGCGTGGATAATCCCGCGGAGCGGGCGGGGATGGTTCCGAAATTCGGCGACGAGGGCAACAATTTGTGACGAGTCGGCCACATCGGCGAGGCGGACACAGACCTCAGCACCGCTCGCCTGGATCGACCGGAGCGACTCGCTCGCTGTTTCGCTCGGCGGCCGACGACTCGTCAGGACCAGACGCCCGGCACCGGCTCTGGCCAACGCTTTTGCAACGGTCAGCCCGAGGCCACCAAGCCCACCCGTGACCAGATAAGTCCCGTCCGCCACCGGACCGCGTGAGGCGGGCGGGGCGATCGTCACAGCAACCTTCCCGATATGCCGCGCCTGAGACATCCACCGGAATGCCGCGACAGCTTGCTCCCGTGGGAACGCCCTCACGGGAAGGGGTGACAACGAACCGTCAGCGACCCACCCGAGGATGCTGTCGAGCATATGGGTGGTGAGAGCCGGTTCGACCTTCGTCACATCGGACAGGTCGAATGGGAAGTAGGCAACGTCTGGGCGTGTCTGCGAGACCTGCTCTGGCGACCAGACCCCGATCTTCCCGATTTCCACGAACCGGCCTCCGAGCCGAACTGCCTGAAGACTCGCCGGGATGAACTCCCCATTGAGACTGTTCAGGACGAGATCGACGCCGATGCCGCCGGTGCGATCGCGGACTTGGGCCGCGAAGTCGAGTGTCCGGGAATTATAAAGGTGAAGAACCCCCAAGGCCTTGAGGTGTTCCCATTTCCCGGGGCTGGCCGTCGCGTGGATCTCCGCCCCGATTCGTTGGCAGAGCTGGATGGCGGCCATTCCAACTCCCCCAGCGGCGGCGTGGATCAGAACCCGCTCCCCGGGCTTTAAGCCTGCCAGGACGTGCAGGCCGTAATAGGCAGTCAGGTAAGCGAGCGGGAGAACGGCCGCCTCCGCCGACGAGAGGCGTTCGGGTTTCCTCGCCACGAATGCCTCGTGGGCGATGGTGTGCGAACCCATGCTCCCAACTGTGCTCCCGACGACGACCGGGTCACCGACAGCGACCCGAGTGACCGACCGCCCGATCGCCGTGACACGACCTGCGGCCTCGAAACCAAATGGCATCGTTCCGGCCGTCTCGGGCAACCTCCCCAGGGCATGGAGGACATCACGGAAGTTCAACCCGGCCGCCTCGACTGCCACCTCGACCTCGTGGTCGGCCGGGTCTCGTCGCTGCGATGGCTCGAACCGGAGGGTGTCCAGATCACCATAGGTTCCGATCCCGAGGCGGAAGATCGGCCGCAGCCCCTCCTGTCCGCCAGTCGGGGATGAAGTGATCCGGGCAAACCACCTCGTCCTGCCCCGAATTGCGACATCGTCCTCTCTGTCGTTGGCCGTGACCTCCCGGGCAAGATCAACAACTTGCTCGACCGACAGGGTGTCAGGGTCCAGGTCGACGAGCCGGCAACTGATGGCAGGCAGTTCGAGCCGGAGCACCCGGCCGAGCCCCCACACCGGAGACTGCTCCGGCCGCGGTGCCCTGGCTTCCCCCCCGACACTCTGACTTCCCTGTGTGACCAGAACAAGACGGCACCGCATTGCCCCCGCTAACCGGGCCAGTGTCAGGATGCTGTCGTAGCCCAGTCGTTGTGCGAGCTCGAACTCACTCACGTCGGCCGGGTCGAATTCGGATGCCACCGAGGGGACAGACAATGCATGGACGATTTCGACTGGGCTGTCCAATCTGTTCGCGAAGGCGGCGGCGAGGAGGGCTTGCAGGTCGCCTGCGTCTTCGGGCCGGACTTCATAGGTGTCAGGAGTGAGCGAGCGGAACGATCTCCCCGGTAGCGCCAGGATGACGGTTGACCGTTGTGGCCGAAGCTCCCCAGCCAGACCCGCAGCCAGGTCCGGGTCACCTGCGAGGATGAGAGTTGTCCCAGTTTTGTTGGTGAGGGAGTCCCCTGGCTTCTCAATCGTCGCCCGCCGCCATTCGCTCTGGTACAACCACTTGCCGAAGTCGCCCCCTGGCTTGTCCCGGAGTGATTCGGCGGACAGGGGTTTGAGGATCATCCCAGTGAACCGGGCAACGGCCTCGCCGCTACGGGTGGACACCGAGTAATCCACCCGTATCCCCGAGCCGGAAGTTCCAGTCTGGGTGGCAACAGTCTGGGATCGGACTTCGTCGCCAGCCGGTCGCCACAACTCCAGCCGTTCGAGGTGGAAAGGGACGTGCGGTAGTGGGGACTCCGTGGTAGCGGCGGCGACGGTCTGGAGAACCCCATCGAGCAGGGCGGGGTGGAACAGATATGGGTCGCCTGCCCCAGCATGAGCAACCGATGCTGCTGCCCGGCCTTCCCCATCTCCGCTGACATGGGTCACCGAACGGAAGGCCGGGCCATAGTCCAGTCCACGTTGTTGGAGTTGGTGGTAGAACGATTCTGTCCCGGCGACCCCATTGCCCGAGTCACTGACCCGCTCCGACTGGGCTGTATCCTCGGGTGCGGTCGTCGCACAAAAAAGCCCTTCAGCAAGTTTCTGCCACCCTCCGGGCTCTACCGTCGTACGGGGTCGAGCGTGGATCTCAAACCGCCACCCTTCGGAGTCGGAACTTGGGTGGGCTGTAAGTTGGAGAGTGAATGGGTCATCCGCCTTGAGCACCAGCGGACGTAGAAAGTTGACCCGCGAGAGGGTGATCGCCGGGGCCTGGAACACCTTCACTCCAGCGGCCAAAGCCATTTCGAGGAATCCGGCCGCCGGAAATACGATGTTCCCGTTCACGCAGTGGTCGACGAGGAATTCGGGCCGGTCCGGAGCGACTGTTGTCTGGAAGACGCGCACACCGATCCCGGCGAGCTGGACCTCCCGCCCGAGGAGGGGGTGGTCGGAAGACACCCCAGTGTCGAGTTCCGTCGAGAGCCCCAGTCGAACCCGCTGCCCCTCGGGACTCTCCAGCCAATGTCGTTGTCGGTTCCAGGGGTACGGTGGGAGAGACACGAGCATCCCACCGCGTGGGTGTAAACCCGGCCAGTGAATCGGTCGGCCGAGCACATACAACTTCCCCAGACTCATCAGCAGAGCTTTTCGGTCGTCCTCTTTGCGGTTCAGTGATGAGATCACTGTGACCGGTCGGTCGGCGGCACACTCTTTGATCGACTGCGCGAGTACAGGGTGAGGTCCGATCTCCACAAAGACTGGGTCCAAGGTCGCGATGAGACTTTCGACTGCCTCCGCGAAGCGAACGGGTTCGCGGACGTTCCTCCACCAGTAGTGGGAACCCACGATTGGTCCGTCGATCCGACCACCGGTCACAGTTGAGAACAGCGGTGTCGCTGGCGTCTGCGGCTCAATCCCCTTCAGGGAAGTGATGAGTTCCTCTCGCAACGGACCCATGAGCGGACTGTGGTACGGGACATCCACATTCAGGAGCCGGCAGAACGTCCCCCCTCCAGTCAGCGCCAGCCGGATCCGTTCCAGGCCGTCAGGATCACCGGCGAGGGTGACCGAGCGGGGACTGTTGACCGCAGCCACAGACACCCCGTCGGGCGGGAGCAGCGTCTCGACCTCAGCAACCGGTAACCCGACAGCGAGCATTCCCCCCTGGCCGCGGGTCCGGTCCTGGAGTCGACTCCGGTGAAAGACGACACGGATCGCGTCCTCAAGGGACAAGGCTCCAGAGACGTAGGCGGCTGCTACCTCCCCGACACTGTGCCCGACCACGGCGTCCGGTCGCACCCCCCAGGCCGCCCAGACCGCCGCGAGCCCGACCTGAACGGCAAAGATCGCTGGCTGGGCGATGAACGCTTCGTTGATCCGCGACTTCGCCTCGTCCGCAAGCAGTTCATCGACAAGTGACCACCCGGTGAGTGGCCGGAGTAAGCGATCGCACTCCTCCACCATTGCTCGGTAAATCGGTTCAGCAGTGAGCAGTTGACGACCCATCGCCCACCACTGCGGACCCATCCCGGTGAAGACGAAGACGACCGGAGGCGGCCCCCCGATCGGGATGCGATTGGCGATCACCGTCGGCGGGGTGTCCCTGTCGATATGGGATCTCAGATCTCGTCCGAGGTTGGAAAATGTGTCGGAGACGACCGCCAGTCGGTAGGGGTGATGGCTGCGACGGACCCCGGCGGTATACGCCAGGTCAGCCACTGAGGTCTCATTGTCCTCCGATCGATCCGCCCAGCCGACGACGAGGGCAGTGAGGGACTCGGGGCTCCGGGCAGAGACCGGGAGGAGGTGAAATCCCGGATGTCCCGCCGGAACAGAGTGGTGGTCTGGAGCAGGGGGGTCGGTCAGAATCGCGTGTGCGTTGGTCCCCCCGAACCCGAATGAGTTCACACCCGCAAGCCGCCGACCGGCCGGACCAACCGGCCAGGGTTCAGCCGTGATGGGAACCCGGAGGTTGAGCCCATCGAAATCGATCTGGGGGTTCGGGCTCTGAAAGTGGACGTTGCCCGGAATCCTTTGGTGGTGAATGGCCAGGGCGACCTTGATGATCCCTGCAATCCCCGCCCCCGCCTCCAGGTGCCCGATATTCGATTTCACCGACCCGAGGACGCACTGGCGGCCGGTTCGCCCTCGCCCAACGACCGCACCGATGGCATTGGCCTCAATGGGGTCACCAACCGGGGTTCCCGTACCGTGGGCCTCGACATAGTCGATCTCGGTCGGCTCGACCCCCGCACTTGCACAGGCCTCCCGCAGAAGGGCCTCCTGAGCTGCCGGGTTAGGGACCGTGATCCCCTTCGAGTGCCCGTCCTGGTTGACCGCAGTCCCCAGGACGACTGCATAGACTCGGTCTCCGTCGCGGATCGCGTCCCGAAGCGGTTTGAGGACGACGACCCCTGCCCCTTCCGCCCGGACATACCCGTTGGCTCGGGCATCGAAACTCCGGCACCGGCCGTCAGGGGAGAGCATTGAGGCGGCGCAGAAGCTGATCGTCGTCTCCGGCTTCAAGTTCAGGTTGACCCCACCGACCAGGGCGAGCCGGGACTCACCCCGTCTGAGGCTGTGGCAGGCCAGGTCGAGGGCGACCAAAGAGGAGGAACACGCCGTGTCGACCGCCAGACTCGGTCCCCGGAAGTCGAAGGCGAACGAGATCCGGTTCGCCGCGATGCACAGGGTGGAGCCTAACGCCTTGTAAGAATTGCGAATCCCCCGCTCGCTCGGCGCGCCAAGGAGTTGACCGTAATCGCCGGAAGAGATGCCGACGAAAACCCCGACGGCGCTGCCGGCGAGTTCCTCGGCGACCACCCCAGCATCCTCAAGGGCTTCCCAGGCCGTCTCGAGTAGCAACCGCTGCTGCGGGTCCATCGCTGCCGCTTCGCGAGGAGCGATCCCAAAAAATCGTGCGTCGAATTGATCGATATGGCGGACAAATCCCCCCCACCGGGAATAGACCTTTCCCGGACGGTCACGGTCTGTGTCGTAAAAGGCGTTGGCAACCCAGCGATCTGCGGGAACCTCGGTGATCGCATCCACCCCGGATTCCAAATTGAACCAGAAAGAAGCCGGAGTGTCCGCCCCACCCGGGAACCTGCAACCAATTCCGATAATTGCAATTAAGCTTGGATCATCACTCTGAGAATTGCTATTCATAAATTAAATTAATAATATTACAGTAAATTGTTAATTTAGACAGTAATCTGTTGACCTAAAGTTATTCCAAGGTCAGTTTGATAAAAGTTTGATGGTAATAATGATGCTTCGAGAGCGACGTGAGCTGGGTGGCGCGGGCCTGGAGACCGTACCTGCACACCACTCAGTCACTACCGCAAACATCGCGTGCTTGAACTTTGGAGAGGGGTTTCCTGTAAGGTACAGGAAGAGCGATCGCAATTCGATGGAAAATGGCGAAAATTTTGTGAAGATCGCTCATCTGGGTCGGTACACGCTATTCGCTCCAACTCTGATTGTCGTCGTCGGGCATTTTCCGGACACTGTTTCACCGGTCGGACCGGGCCACCAGCCATCGTTAATACATTCACTTCTCTTTAGGAGTGATTCAGTTGATTCTGGAATTCGTCGGTTGTAGGGTACTTTCGAGAGGTGTCGGTTACTGTTGCTGTCTAATTTTGTTGATCGATGTTGAGATGTAGGCAGCTCTTTGCCCAACTGCGGAGCCTCAAGAATGATAGGTGTTACATTCGGAGAATAGACTATAATCGATTTTATTCTTACCCTCGCTTTCTCCCGGCAGAGGTGTGGACCTCAATCGCCCGATCTGGCGGACCCAAATCATCTCCTCCCGGGCTGACATCCTGGCATCGACTTCAGCGAGCTGAGAGAGTTGAGGGAGCCGGAGTCGGCAGACTTCCGGGCGGAAGACTGGCCAACATCCCACCCTCAGTCCGACTGTTGGCTGCGATCTTGGCCTGCATTCTCAGAAGACACCTTGAGCGGTTTGGGCTGTCTCGCTATCGTCCGCCCTTGCTGGGCCTCCGCCCGAAGGCCGAATCTTCTTGATGGCAGGATGCCGTGAAGAGACTCGTACTGCTTGGTCACGTAACGATTTTACTGTCGGCCTACTCGGCAACTTCCTCCGTGAGCGGCTTTTTACTGACCGGTCTCGGGTTGGTGTTCCTCTTCGATAAATACCTCTTGCATCTTTTGCACTGGCCGCCGCTCGAGTGGCGTCGCGAAATCTCGACACGCGGTGCATCTTTTCTCGCGGGAGCGGTGACGTTTTATCTGTTGCGTCCAGGCATCGTACCGCTCCAGGAAGCCATTTACCGGGGATTCATGGTTTGCCTGGCGGGCCTTCTCCTGGAGCGTGTCTGGCACATACTCGGCTGGCTAGGGTGTGGGTTGCTGCTGGTCTTGCTTGCTGTGCTTGTCCCCTGGCTTGCGTTTCTCCATCCGCTACACACAATGCCGAAACGCACGCCAGTTGCTTTAGGGCTGGCTTTTGAGGATGTCCGCTTTCCCAGCCGCGACGGCGCAAGGCTTGCCGCCTGGTTGATCCCGCATCCCTCAGCCCGGGGCAATGTCATTTATTGCCACGGACACGGGCGCAGTTGCGGCCAGGGGGCAGGGCTGTTCACGACACTCCACACTCTCGGGCTAAACATCCTGGCCTTCGACTTTCGCGGACACGGCGCCAGTTCGGGCCACACAAGCACGTTCGGCGACCACGAAGTGGAGGATCTCCTGGCAGCCGTGCATTACCTCCAAGCGCGGTTCCCCAATCAACCACTGTTTCTCATTGGCACATCGCTTGGAGCTGCGGTGATCTTGCAAGCTCTTCCCCAAATTCCGGATGTTTCCGGGGTGTGGAGTGAAGCGGCCTTCAGCCGACTCTCGCATACAGTCGAGCACCAGTTCGCCTGGCTGCCGGGTCCGTTGCGATGGCCGCTGGTCCGGGGGTATTACGTCCTGGGTTGGCTGGATTGCGGACTCTGGATTCCTTCGATTAATCCTGTTCAGTGTCTCGACGGCCTCACAGTCCCGATCTTCTTCTGCCACGGCCAGAAAGACCGGTTGGTCCCCTTTGCCGAGGCACAGGAACTCCACGATGCCTACGCGGGTCCCAAATGGCACTGGTGGGTCAAGGAAGGCGTCCATTACAACATTCGCCAGATCGCCCCGGAGGAGTATCTCGCTCGGCTCCAGGGCTTCGTGGAGGAGTGTCTGAAGTCGGCGTGTGGGAATCGGGTGGCGACTCCTCTCCTCGCCCCTCGCTGAACGTGGGCCAGGTGAGCCTTGGGCGGGGTTAATGCCGTCCAGATCGGGGGCGGGTACAATAACGACCTGGCTAGTGCCGGGAACCTCAGCCGCCAGGGGACCATGACGTGCCGAACGCCGACCAGTTACTCGCTCGCCTGTACGCCCTTCGCAAGGACTATGCCGACGACCCGGAGGACGAGACCTTTCAGGCCCTCCATCATGCGTTCCTCTTCATTTCCTACAACATGGGCTCCTTCAAAGAGTACGTGCGCAAGGAAGCCGAAAAGGCGGCAGAATCCGAATAATCGGTCGGAACCCAGCGTTGTTTCGGATCACCCAGGCGGTCTTGGGGTAGGCTTCAACCCATCGGCACCAGTAACTTAAACCGATTTGACCGCGTGATCGGATCAGGGGGGGATTCGTTTCATATGGTGCAGATGAGGCAGCGGCCGGTGACTCTCCAGGTTGTCCCCTCTTTGCTCATTCACCCGAGTTAACGGGAATTTGTTTCCGAAACCCAGCTTTCCTGGTGCCCACTGCGTCTACTAGTTGGGGTAATCTCGGGTAAATAGTAGCTACCGGCCCCGCACGACGCCTGGCTCCTCTGCCGGCCGGGTCGTGTTCTCATTCAAACACGACGATGCACCCAGGAGGCTCCACGGTGCTCCGCCACCTATTCTCGAAATGGTCCCCGGCCCGTCGGCACTTCGCTACCATCACCAGCCGACCCGCATCCCGTGTGGTGCTGGTGTGCGAGCCGCTTGAAGCCCGGGAAGTGCCGTCTGTCACGCTCGCCTCGATTTCCGAGCCGGAGATCGCGAACAATAAGCCGACCTACATCCCTGTTACGGTCACGAATACACCGTCCGGGTCGGTCACAACGACAGTCACTTCGGACAGCCCCGATGTGACGGCTTCAGTCGTCCAGGGGGGGGAGAGTATCCGATTCGACGTGACCGGGACGGACAGTAGCGGTGTCCCGTTTTCTGGTAGCATGACCGTCGAGCTCTTTACCGATTCGGCCCCCAACGCCGCCCAGCAGGTGATCAATCTGGTCAACTCGGGCTATTACAATGGGAAATCGTTCCCCCGCGTCGTGAACAACTTCGTTATCCAGGGTGGCGGAACGACGACCTCGGACAATTCCACCCTCCCGGACTTCCAGACCGAGTTCAACGCCAACTACCAGTTCAATAGCGGCGGCCTCTTCGCGATGGCGAACTCCGGCGGCAGCGACAGCAATAACTCCCAGTTTTTCATCACCGACACCAATCTCCCCCTGACCGGAGGGGCGACCAACGCCGCGACCGGCGGGATGAATAACGTCGAGTCAAATCTCGAAACGCCCCTGAACTTCAAGTATTCGATCGTTGGTATTCTGACGAGTGGATTTGATATTTACCAGAAGATTATCAACACGACCGTTGAAGACAACTCCGCCACGCCGCCGGAGGATAGCGTGCCGGTCAACCCGATCACGATCACCGGGGCGACGGTGTTCAAAGACACCTCTGATGCGGTCATCGAACTCAACCCGACCACGGGTTTCACGGGAACGGCAAACATCACCGTCACGGCGAAAGACAGCACCGGACCGACCAGCGAGACTTTCGCCACAACCGGAACCGCTGACCCGGTAGTCGACCCGCCTTTCCTCGGACCCATTGCGAATCAGACCACCACCGAAGGGACTCCGGTGACATTCACTGTCCCGGTCACCAACTACAGTGGGGGTACGAACCCATACACGATCTTGATCCGGGATCCGGCGACCTTCACCACGACCCCAACGAATCTGACTGTCTCAATCGATGAAGCCACCGGGCAGGCTACCCTGACTCCAGCCGCCGGGTTCACCGGGCCGATCCAGTTCGAAGTCGGGGTCCGGGCGAACTCGACGAGCGACACTTTGAGCAATTACGATACCGAGGTGGTCACGCTTACGGTCAACCCCTCGACCACGACAACGACCTCACCACCCCCAGCGACCAGCACCGGCACGATCACGGCCGTCGGGTCGGCCCCGGGAACAGCCCCGACAGTCATCATCAAGAGCGCGGACGGAACGGTGTTGTTCACCGTTCCCGTGTTCGACCAGTCCTTCATGGGTGGGGTCAATGTCGTTGTCGGTGACGTGGGCGGACCGGGTACTCCTGCTGTGGTCGCCGTACCGGGGCCGGGTGGCGGACCGATCATTGATGTGATATCCACGGCGACCGGGACTGTCGCCCGGGTCATTACACTGTTCGACCCAGGCTTCCGCGGCGGTTTGAACGTGGCGGTCGGCGACCTGAACAATCTGGGGTATGATCAGGTGATCGTCGGAGCGGGGAACTCTGGCGGGCCACGGGTGGACGTCCTGGATCTTGTCCAAAATCAGGTACTGCTGAACTTCTTCGCAGGCAACTCGACGACCCGGGGCGGAGTCAGCCTGGCAGTCGGCACCGTCTTCCAGGACCAGGGGGAGATGATCGTTGCCGGGACTGGACCTGGGGTCAGTCCGACGATCTCACTCTACGGAACCACGGGGGGAACAGTCGGGAGTTTCTCCGCGGCGAATTCCACGAACACCGCCGCAACCGGGATCCAGGTCCAGATCGGCACCCTCAATACCACCACCGGTGTGGCACCGATTTACGCTGCCCCGCTCAACTCACCCCCCGGAACGAATGAGACCGAGTACGACCCCTCACAGTTCATCACCTTCCCTTCCTCATCGTGAGTGCGGGTGGCGTCCGTTCGAAAGGGGGCAGGCGGAAGTCCTGCCCCCTTCTGTTTTCCCCAGACCATTGCCTCGATGGGGAATGTTGACTTGTCAATCATCAATTCACCACAGAGTCGCAGCGGACACAGAGACCAATCCGAAAACCGAGAAAAAGCAACTTCTGCTCGTTCAGCTTTGATCTTCTCTCTGTGCTCTCTGTGTTGACATTGGATTGATTCATCAAGGGCCAGGTGACACCCAAAGGGAGCCACCCCGTTTGTCACGAGGTGAGTCACCAGGGGTGTCGAATCCAGGAACCCGCTGAGGCTGTCTCATCCCAGGAGCANNGGAGCCTCGCCCTCCCATATATACGTCCAATCGTCTTTCCGTAGATGCGACAGCCTCTGGGGGTTGCTGTCTAGGGAATTCCTGCTCCACCCGCCGGACGTTCTGGCCGCCCGCCCCTACCCTTTCGGGATGAAGACGCTCGACGAATTCCAGGCCGTGTACCGGCTCCCGCTCTCGGAACTGATCCTGCGGGCGGCCGAGGTCCACAAGGCCCACCGCGGGTATGGGGACATCCAACGGTGTGAACTGCTGAGCATCAAGACCGGCGGGTGCCCCGAGGATTGCAAATATTGCAGCCAGAGTGCCCACTATGACACTCCCGTCGACCGCCAGCCACTCCTCACCGTGGAGGAGGTGCGTCAACGGGCAGGCGCCGCCCGGGGCCGTGGAGCCACACGGTTCTGCATGGGTGCGGCCTGGCGCGGGCCAAAGGATGGCCCTGAGTTCGATCGGGTGCTTGAGATGGTCCGGGTGGTCCGAGGGCTCGGGATGGAAGCCTGCGTCACCCTGGGGATGCTTAGCGACGGCCAGGCCCGGCGGCTCGCGCAGGCCGGGCTCACCGCCTACAACCACAACCTCGACACCTCCCGCAGGCACTATCCCCAAATCGTCTCGACCCGCACCTTCGACGACCGGCTCGACACCCTTCGGGCCGTCTCCCGCGCGGGAATCGCAGTTTGCAGTGGGGGCATCCTCGGGATGGGGGAGAGCGAGGACGACCGGCTCATGATGCTCTGCGAACTCGCTGCACTGGAGACACCCCCGGAAAGCGTTCCGATCAATTGCCTGATGCCGCAGTCCGGAACCCCGCTGGCGATGGCTCCGGCAGTCGATTCGCTGGAGATCGTCCGGCTGATCGCAACCGCGCGGATTGCCTTTCCCCGGGCGCGGGTTCGACTCAGTGCCGGACGCGACCGGATGAGCCGGGAACTCCAGGTATTGTGTTTCCTCGCTGGGGCCGACTCGGTCTTCTTCGGAGAGAAACTCCTCACCGCCCCCAATCCCCGGGAGAGCGACGACGAGGCCCTCTTCCGGGCAATGGGCCTTTCCCCTTCGGTAATGGAAAAGCCGGTGGTCCAGTCATGAGCCTGTTCGGGCGCTGGACGGGTGTGCTGGGTGAACTCCGGGGCCAAGGGCGATATCGGTCCTTCCGCTTCCCGACCGGCATCGATTTCACTTCCAACGATTACCTGGGATATGGAGGGCGAGCCAGCGAGCCGATGTCTCCCCCTTCCTTCTCAGGGAAGGGGGCCGGGGGGTTAGGTTCCAGGCTCCCGATTACCGGTATGGCCTCGCGGCTTCTCCGTGGGCATCACGCGATCTGGGACGAGGTCGAATCGCTTCTCGCTGCGTGGCACGGTGCCGAAGCCGTGCTGATGATGACCTCCGGTTACAACGCCAACGAGGGGCTAATCGCCACCGTGGCCGAACCTGGCGACTGGGTTGCGGTCGACGAACTGAGTCACGCCTGCATCATTGATGGGCTGCGCCTGGCCCGTCCGCGGAAGTTCCTGTTCCGGCACAACGACCTCGACCACCTTGAAGAGGGGCTGAAGAATGAGGCCGCCCGGCGGCCGGAGGGGCGGGAGCTGTTCGTGGTCACCGAGTCGCTGTTCAGTATGGATGGAGACCTCGCCCCACTCCCCGAACTCGTCGATCTGGCGGAGCGATACGGGGCTCATGTGATCGTGGATGAGGCCCACACCACCGGTTGCTTCGGGCCGGGCGGGTCGGGAGTCGTGGATGCGGCCGGGCTACGCGGTCGCGTGCTCGCGACAGTTCACACCGGTGGAAAAGCCCTGGGCGTCCCCGGTGCGTACATCTGCGGATCGGGGCTGCTGAAGGAGTACCTCATCAACACCTGTCGGCACCTGATCTTCACAACCGCGATGCCCGCAGCGATCGGTGCGTGGTGGCAGGGTCGCATTCCACAGATCCAGGCCGACGATGAGGGTCGCGCGGCACTCGTCCGAAACGCCAGGGCGTTTCGAGATGCCCTCGGGCGACATGGCATCACTCCGGCAGGTGCGGATTACGTTGTGCCTGTGATCGTGGGGCAGGATGAACCGGCGGTGCGGGCTGCGACGGCCCTCCAAAACCTGGGTTACGATGTTCGGGCCATCCGTCCGCCCACCGTCCCGCATGGAACCTGTCGGCTTCGCATCTCCATCCACGCCGACCACGACCTGGCGGTCCTCAGTCGCCTGGCGGATGCGGTCGCCGGGGTGGTGCGATCATGAAAGGGTTTGTCGTCGTTGGGACCGACACAGACGCCGGCAAGACCGCATTCTCGCTTCACTTATTGACCGCATTCGCGGATCAATTCTCCTACTGGAAGCCAGTCGAGACAGGTGAATCCGACACCGAGAAAGTGCGGCGACTGGTGCCGACGGCGACAGTTTTCAACCCGCTCGCCCGGTTCACTGACCCGGTCGCCCCCGCGCTCGCGGCACGGCGGGAAGGGCGGCCGATGCCGGGGGTCGGTGAGATCCTGGCAGCGGTTCCCGCCTCAGATCGACCGATTCTGGTCGAAACCTTCGGTGGCCCGTTCTCCCCGCTCACGGACAACACCCTGCAAATCGAACTGCTCCGCGAGTTCAGGCTTCCGCTTGTGCTGGTCACGTCGTCCGCGGTCGGCGCAATCGGGCGGGTTCTGCAAGCGATGCAGGCACTCGAAGGGCAGGGGGTGCGAGCGGCCGCGGTTGTCTTGATCGGGTGCGAAGACGAATACGCGGTCGGGCAAATCACCCGGCACACCAGCGGGGTTGCGGTCGTCGGGCTCTCACCTCCGGTGGGGGAATGGACAGTCGTGTCGTTGGTAGCGAGTGCAATGCTGCACCGGAAGTTACTTGATCGCGTCCTTGACGCCATAACGCGACCGGCAGGGGGAACAATCATCCCCACCTGTGGGGACAGCCATCTCCGGGCCGCCACGGAGGGCGGNNCGCCCTCCGTGGCGGCCCGGCCTGGCTCGATCACAACGCCGTCTGGCACCCGTACACGCCGCTGCGGTCGCCTGACCTGCCGCTTCCGGTCGTCGCTGCGGAGGACGAATTCCTGACCCTCGCTAATGGCCGCCGCGTGATTGATGGGATTTCGTCGTGGTGGACGATCCTCCACGGGCACCGCCAACCGGCGATTATGCAGGCGATTCGGGACGCGACACACCGGCTCGATCACGTCCTCTTTGCCGGGGCCACCCACCCCCACGCTGGCAAGCTCGCCGAGCACCTCCTCCGCGCGATGCCCTGGCCCGCCGGAGGGCGGGTGTTCTACTCCGACAACGGAAGTACAGCGGTCGAAGTCGCCTTGAAGATGGCGTTTCAGTTCTGGTGCCACCGCAACGAATCCCACCGCACTCTGTTCGTTGGCTTCGAAAACGGCTACCACGGCGACACCTTCGGGGCGATGAGTGTCGGGCGCGACCCCGTGTTCTTCGGCCGGTTTGAGCCCCTCCTCTTTCGCACGCTCCGGGTCCACCTCTCGACAGAGGCACTCGATGTCGTGCTCACTCGACACAGGGGCGATGTTGCTGCGGTTGTGCTGGAACCGCTGGTGCAGGGCGCGGGCGGGATGCAGATGCATTCGCCTGACGAACTCCGCGCGATTTTCGAGGTCACGCGAAAGCACCGGGTGTTGTTCGTTGCCGATGAAGTGATGACGGGGTTCGGTCGCACTGGTTCGCTCTGGGCGTTTAATCAGGCGGGGATTGTCCCGAATTTGGTCTGCCTGGCGAAGGGCATCACCGGCGGGGTTCTTCCACTCGCTGCGACGCTCGTTTCGCCTGATGTCGTCGGTGCGTTCGACACGCCGGATCGTTCAAGGACGTTCTTTCACGGCCACTCGTTCACCGCGAACCCGATCGCTTGCGCTGCGGCCGTGGCGAACTGGGAGCTTCTCCGGTCAGGTCGCTGGCAAGCCGATGTGGCGCGGATCGAGAGGTTCTGGGAATCTTCTGTCCGACCACTCGATGCATTGCCGGGGGTCAAGGACATCCGAATCCGGGGACTGATCGCAGCCATCGAACTGGACATCCCCGGTGGGTATCTCGCCGCCATTGGTGCTGCGCTACGACGAGAGTGCCTGGATCGCGGCGTTCTCCTCCGACCACTTGGGAATGTTCTGTACGCCCTCCCCCCGCTCTGCACGTCCGACGAGTCGCTGGCTGTGATCGCAGACGCCATGTCCCACGCCGTCCGGTCGTGTCGGATGTAGGGGTCGCGAATGTTTGTGGTTGATATTGGCTTGTAAATCATAAATTAACCACAGACAGAGGACACAGAGAAAAACCGAAAACCGAGAAAAGCCAAATCTCCTCTCTCGGATTTTGTTTTCTCTCTGTGTCCTCTGTGTCTCTGTGGTGAATCCTCTTTGGCTCTTCCTCGTTGCAGTTACATTCCGCCGCCGAAGCCAGCATCGGCGATGTAGTTCTCGTACCGCATGTATTGCTTCAGGAAGGTGAGGGTGATCTCTCCGGTCGGGCCGTTTCGCTGCTTCGCGATGATGATCTCCAGGATATTGTCTTCTTGTTGACCGTCGAATTTGCCCGGTCGGTGCAACATCAGGACAGTATCCGCATCCTGTTCGATGGAGCCGGATTCTCGGAGGTCCGAGAGCCGTGGTTTGTGGTCCTGGCGGTCTTCGGAGGCCCGGTTCACCTGGGCCAGGGCGATGACGGGGATGTTCAGGTCGCGGGCCAGGAACTTCAGCCGCCGACTGATCTGGGCAACCTGCTCCTGACGCGGATCCCGGCGGTTTTCGGGTTCGATGAGTTGCAGGTAGTCGATCACGATCAGCTTCAAACCCCCCGCCTTCTCCTCTTTCTTCATCAGCCTGCGCGAGGTGGCTGCAATCTGAAGCATACTCCGCTGCGGGGTGTCGTCGATGTACAGCTTGGCCCGTCGCAGGACGTCGCCGGCATCCATCAATTTCTGGATGTCGTCGGAGTTCAGATGTCCCTTGCGGATGCGGTGGCTGTCGACCCGTGCCTGGCACGCCAGCAACCGCTCCGCCAGTTCAATCCGCGCCATTTCGAGACTAAAAAACAGAACTGGATGCTGTTCTTCAACGATGACATGCCTGATGACGTTGAGCGCAAATGCCGTTTTGCCGACCGATGGTCTTGCGGCTACGATTACGAGTTCGGAATTTTGGAGCCCGGCGGTCAGGTTGTCGAGATCGACGTAGCCGCTCGGGATGCCGCTGATCGACAGGTTTTCCTTCCCGACTCGCGAATCGATCCGGTCGAAAGCAGCCCTGATGACATCATTGAGGGTGTGGGTCTCGCCGATCATCCCGGCCTTGGCGATGTCCAGGATCTTCCGCTCGGCCTGGGAAACGAGTTCGTCGGCCGATTGGGTCCGGTCGTAGGCGTCGCGGAGAATCTCGTTGCCGGAATGAATGAGGCTGCGGATCATCGCGTTGTCGCGGACGATCTTCGCGTGGTACTCGGCGTTTGCGCCTGTCGGCACCCGCTCCCACAAATCGGCCAGGTACTTGTGTCCGCCGACATCCTCCAGTTGCTTGTTCTTCCGCAACCGCTCGTGGATCAAAACGAGGTCGATCGGTTGGTTGTCGTTGTACAGGTCAACAATCGCCTGGAAGACCTTCTGGTGGGCGTCGAAGTAAAAGTTGTCACCTCGGATGACCTGGAGGACCGTGGAGAGCACCTCCGGATCCCGCAAGATCCCACCCAGCACGCCTTCCTCGGCCTCCCGGCTGTGCGGCGGCAGGCGGTCAACCATTGGGTCGGTGGACATGGCCAGGGTCTCTTCAGCGGTTGGCAGTTCGCAGTTGGCAGCTAACAGTTCGCAGTTGGCAGCTAACAGTTCGCAGCCAGACATCGGAGTGGTGTCAATGCGTACACTCACCGCGGCGAGTGGTTATACCGCCCACGGTGAAAAAAGGGAAGCCCTCCGGTTACTGCCGGAGGGCTTCAAGTGGTTTGGCTGTTAGCTGTAAACTGTTAGCTGTAAACTGTTAGCTGTAAACTGTTAGCTCCCGACCGATCCCTACTTCTTCCCCGGCTGGAGGGCGACGACGAGAACCTGGATCGAGGCCTCGATCCCGTACCCAAGGTTGAGCGGGACCGGGGTGAGGGTATTGGCTTCGCGAATCGGGTGCTCCAGGCGAACCATGTCCGGCTCGACCATCAGGTTCTTCCCCTTGAGGGCCTTGCTGATGTCCGCCGGCCCGATCGAACCGTACAGGAGCAGGTGAGTTTCGACCTGGCCATCCCGCTCGATCTGCGACTCGTGGGCGTTCGCCTCGATGGTGATCGCTGGAAGCCGCGTGAGCTGTTCGGCCAAGACCTTGAGATCCGCGACCCGGGCTTCTTTGGCCTTGAGCACCTTGATCTTGTACTGCTCCAGGGTCCGCAGGTTCTCTTCGGTCGGAATCACCGCAAGCCCATAGGGAATAAGGTAGTTGCGGGCGTACCCGGCCTTGACCTCGACAAGGTCGCCCTGCTTGCCGACGTGAGCGAGATCGTTCACGAGGACGACCATCGTCCCGCCGTGCTTCCCCTTCTTCACCTGCTGTCGGACCTTAATTTTTTTCTTCGGCTGCTTGAGCCCGACAGGTTTGTCGGTCTTCGCTGCCGGCTTCTTCGCCACTGTTTTTGACATATCCGGACCCCGTGAGTGCTTGAGTCGTCGGGCAGCGTCTCGATGAGGCCGGCCCCATCGAGACGCTGCCCGGTGGAAATCGATCACCGCGGGATTCGGGAGGGTTCCGTCATGCGTGGCATGACGTGTTCTGGAGGCGTCCCGCGCCACCATCAGAACGGGATATCGCCCTCGCCGCTGCTGGCGTTTCCGTCCCTGTAGTCATCCATCTCATCCACCGGGGGTGGAGGGGATGTGTACCCTCGATTCCCACCCGCCGGCCGACCTCCGGTCATTCCCCCTGTGGGGGCCGAGACTGGGCCTCGGTTCCCACCGCCTTCCTCGCTGGCACGGCCGCCGATGAACTCGATACTCTCGACGACCACCTTGTGCTTCGATCGCTTGCCCCCACCGTTCTTGTCTTCCCACTGGTCGAGTTGCAAACGGCCCTCAAGGTAGAGCGCATCACCCTTCTTGGCATACTGCGTGATCAGTTCGACCAGATTCCGTTTCGAGTCCGATCGGCTGAATGCCTCGCAGTCGATGTACAGCGGATTCGGGTCGTTCTCCCACTGGCCCGTCTGCGGGTTCTTTTTGCTTCGACCCACCGCGAAGCGGAACTTGACGACGGTACTCCCGCTATTGGGGAGGGTCCGCGGGGGTTCGGGGTTGTCCGTCAGCCGACCGATCAACATCACTTTGTTCAGGCTCGCCATCTCGCGACCTCCTACAGACCCGCCCCCAGAGGGTTGAAAAGTTTAGCTCGGGGTCGTCCGTTGGGGCGGTGTCTAATTGAGAGGTTACGGCATGCGATGGGCGCGATGCAAGGTCGGTAAGTCGTGCGGGCGTTGGGAACCGGGTCGGGTCAGCACGATTCCCAGACACCTCGGGGATTAATCGTGCTTTTCGGCGGGTTCGGGTCGCCGTCCACCGCGTCGAGGGCTGCTGTCCCGGTCTCGGTCGCGGTCCCGATCCCCGAAGTCGCCCATCATGCTCGGATCGCCACCAATGGCTGCGGGGTCGGTGGTGACCGTGGCCTCGTCCTGCATCCCGCGGACGGCGAACTCCTTGCCGGTCTCCTCGCGTGCAATCCCGATAATGGTTTCGAGCCACTTGGGGTCGATCCGCAGGGTCAACTGGCGGAGAATCACCCCCTCCGCCAGAGCGAAGTCTCGTTCCAGTTCGGTCTGCTTGGTTGCGTCCAGGGTGTAATAGATGATGTGGAACGCGCCCTTCTTCTGCTTCTCGACTGGGTAGGCCAGCTTCAGGTTGTAGTTCCACTCCCGGCTGACCAGGATTTGCCCCCCCTGCTTCTCCAGGATGTGGTGGACCTGTTGGCGGACCGCATCGCCATCAGACGACACCTTGGAGGCGTCGAGCAGGAACAGTGTTTCGTAGGTGTTGACCGGCATGACTACCCTCATGACACCGCGGCTGGAGCCTGGCCCCGACCGCTGGTTACCGTGGATCAGGCAGGAGGCGAACCCCCTGGACCCCACCCGAACGTCGAGTGGGGGGCAACCTCTCGTCAAGAAAACGTGACGAGTGCAGAGTCCAAAGTGAAAAGCCCAATCAGGCGTTCGAGGGTGGGTTCTCGCTCGTCCCCGGGTTTTTCAATTTCTCTTTTTTCCCTTTTCCTTTTTCACCGGGCTCACTGGCGGGTCCGTTGACCCGGTTCATGCAGACTTCGGTCCCGCTCCGAATCCACAGGAGGACACCCTGTGCAGCAGCGGCGACTGCATCCGCGGCTGCCTCTCGCTCGCCAGGCTTGAACCGGGAAAGCACGAAATCGACCGCCTCCCCAGGAGACGGTTGGCCCACCCCGATTCGCAACCGGGTGTAGACATCCGTCCCCACTTGGTCCTGGATATTCTGGAGTCCCTTCTGTCCACCAGCGCTTCCTTTGGCCCGGACGCGCAGTTTGCCCAGTGGCAGGTTGAAATCGTCGCAAACAACCAGAACCTGCTCGACCGGCAGTTTGTAGAAGTCGAGAACCGCCCGAACCGCCCGCCCACTGAGGTTCATGAACGTCTGCGGCTTCACCAACAGGACGGTCTCGTCCCCTTCTTTCACCTCCGCGACCAGCGCTTCAAATCGTTCGCGGAACGCCGAACACCCCGGGGCCGCAGCCAGGTAATCGATCACATCGAACCCAATGTTATGCCGGGTTCCTGTGTATTTTGTCCCCGGATTGCCAAGGCCGACGACGATTTTCATGGCTAGAAGTTGTCAGTGCTCAGTTTTCAGTTTTCAGCCATACAAGAAGCCCTGGTAATGCCACGGGCGATTCGTGGAATCGGAGCAAGGACAACATACAGCTTGTCTGGCTGAAAACTGAAAACTGAAAACTGAAAACTGAAAACTGAAAACTCACTCCGCTTCCTCGTCCGTCTTCTTTTCCTTCTTGATGACTTCCGGGCCGACACCAGCTTCGGGGATCGCGGTCGGTGTGGGCTCTGCACCCGGCAGCTTGAGCTGGACCACCACCGCCTCGGGCAGGTCCAGCACCTTGACCCCCGGCGGGAGCTGCAACTCGCGGACGTGGATCGGAGCCCCGAGTAACAGGTTAGTGATATCGATCCGGATGGCTTCCGGGATCTGGGTCGGGGAGCACTCGATGTGCAGGGCGTGGAGCGGTTGATCGAGCACCGCGCCGCCGCTCACCTTGGGGCTGTTCCGCAGTTCGACCGGAATGGTCACCTTGACCCGGTCGGTTGCGGACACCCGGGCGAAGTCGACGTGCAGCATCGTTCGGCCGAGGTGGTCCCATTGCAACTCACGGATCAGGACCGTTTCCTTTTTTCCCGCGAGATCGAGGTCCAGCACACGGGCGTGGTGAACCCGAATGGCCCGGTCGAGTTCCTCTGCCGAGACAGAGACGGGAACATTGGCCTCTTTGTGCCCGTAGACGATCGCAGGGACCAGTCCCTGTCGCCGGAGCTTCAGAGAGGCCCGGGATCCCGATCCCGATCGCGGCGAAGCCTTCAAGGAAAGAGTCTCGGCCATGAGTCACTCCGGCAGCCAGCTACCCTGTCGCGGAATACACCGCGGTACTCTCGCGGGCTGTGGTACAAACGAAAAGAGAGCAGCTTGGTTGGGCAAGCTGCCCTGGCTGACATCACAAAGTCCCAGGTGATTATCGGTCCAGGTGGGGCGATGGCAAGGGGTTGGCAGGAAAACTGCGGTTCTGCTGTCTCATCCCGGAGCGATCATCGGTCTAACGGGAGGGCGAGGCTCCTGCCGAGCGTGAAGGCGGTGAGCAGGAGAAAGGATACCCGATTAGGGCGAGCGGCGCGGCGTTAGCCCAATGCCCATAACTTAAGGGTCGTTTTCCTTGGGGTGGCAGCGTTTATGAAGCGGTTT
>PLDW01000502.1 GCA_003136315.1 Gemmataceae bacterium
AGCAACCGGGAACTTTGGCACGGGCGCGATCGGTGGCGACGACACAGGTGGTGGCGACTGGGGCGGTGACTCGGACGGCGCGGGGGGGAGCTTTGATTAGAACTCATCCAAGATCAACCACGTGTTTTTCGCCGATCAAACGAACAGGAGAAAACCAGGCATTTTCTCCGTGGCCTGGCCATCCTGGGCCAACACGCCAGTGGTGTGGCCGGGGTTGAGTCTTCGAAACCCCGGCTGCGTGGGGATGGCGGGGCGGGGTTTCGAGGACTCAACCCCGGCCACACCGATGGCGTGTTGGCCCAGGATGGCCAGGACACGGAGAAAATGCCATTTTTCTCCTGTTCGTTTGATCGGCGAAAAACACGGGTTTGATCCCGGACGAGTTCTTACTCCTGGAATGGGATAGCCTCTGCGGGTTCCTGTATGAGACGGCCCTACCTGGGACATCCCCAACCGGAGGGTGTAGCAGATGCAGACGAAGACCAACACACCGAGCCCGAGCGGGTACGCGAACCAGGTGGTGACCAAACCGCCGGCTTGGCACACGCTGGTCGTTTTCGACATCCTCTTCAACAACCTGACCACAGGTCTGTTCCTGGTGGCGGCGGCCGCCGAACTGGCCGCGCCAGCGGTCTTCACACCGGTGGGAACCTGGGCCTACCCGCTCGCCCTGATGCTGCTCCTCATCGACCTCGGGTTCCTTGTCATGGACCTCGGAGACAAACTCCGGTTCCACCACATGTTGAGGGTGTTCAAGCTGAGTTCGCCCATGTCCCTGGGAACGTGGTGCCTCACCATTTACTCGCTCTTCTTGACCGCCATCGTCGCGGCAGAGTTCGTCGTGGTGGTGGGTTGGCTTCCCGGCGACGCGGGCCTGGCGTGGTGGGTGCGCAAAGCCGCGGTGGTCGGTGGATTGCCGTTCGCGTTCGGGTCGGCAGCGTACAAGGGGGTGCTGTTCAGTACGACCGCCCAGCCGGGCTGGAAGGACGCCCGGTGGCTCGGCGCGTACTTGATGAACTCGGCGCTCTTGCTCGGTGCCGCGGAACTGCTGGTGATCGCCGCGTTTGTGGGTGAGACGCGGGCCGTTGACGGACTCGTCTCCGCAGTCGGGCTGCTCGCCGCACTCAATCTGGTCCCGCTCTCCTTGCTGGCGAACGACCTCCAACCAGTCCTGTACCGGCTCTATTCCCAGCAGAACCGCACCATCGCGGGTGCGTCCGTCTTCGCGGTCGGAGCGGTCATCCCAATCGGCTTGCTGCTCATCGGCAGCGGGCTTGCGCCCATGTCGGTGGCGCTGGTCGCGATCATCTTGGCGCAGTTCGGTGTCCGGTTCCTGATCGTCCGGTTGCCTCACATCGCCACCGGCCCCGTTCTCCCAGTTGAACACCTGTAAGGAAGTAACCGCCAGGTCGTATTCGGGATGCAGGCGAACCAATCGGAGCTAGGTTCCCGCTCGAATGATGTCGTTCACCCGCCGAGCGGGTTGGCAGCGATCAGGGTGCAGAAGTTCGGCCGTTGGTAGCCCGGCAATTTCGATTCCAGCACGTCGGTGTTCATCGTTCCGAACGCGGTCTGGCGCTTGTAGGCGAACCCCTCGGCAAACGCCTGCACAATGCCCCGCTTGAAGTCGACACGAACCTGCGAGGGACAGGCGCGACAGGGTAGCGATCACGTGCATATCGGCCTGGCGTGACGAAGCACCTGTGGTACGGGATCATCCAAAGTGGTCACCCGCGCCACGTTCAGGAATCCGGCGGGCTGCTTCGGGCCTGCGGCGAGGTGGTGATTTTCATCTTCCGTCCCAAGTGTCGTTTCTCACGGTTCCGCAAGGCTTTCCTCCGCTGCATTCAGGCTCCCCCGCGGTCACCGCGTCACGGCACCGCCTTTGCTTTTCGGGATTCAGACCGCGCCGTGATCCGGCTGCGACCGGGTGGGTGTACCATCCGGGGGACAACGCCGTCACCGCTCGGCGACAGGAACCGTCCGGCTCCCGCGTGCCTGTTGCCCGAAACCGACCAGGAGCTGAGTGATCGCGGAGGGACTGAGATGCGGGTCAGCGTCAGTAGGTCGATCGGCCGTGGACTCCCCTTCATAGCCGTTGGGGTTGTGGTGCTCTACCTCGTGGCGCCGTCACGGACCCAGCCTCCGGACCTGCCCAAACCGGCACCCGGGGACTCGAAGTCCAGCTACGACCAGATTGCGCCCGTGCTCTTGGGCAAGGAGACATTCCAGAGTGTGTTGACCAGGGACAAGGCCGACAAGCCTGCGGTCACGGCCCGCCAGAAGAATCTCCTGGAGGAGCGCTACGACCTGACCCCGCGCCCCGACCCGAAGGTGAAGATGACCCGCGGCAAGCCGATCCCGGTCGGCCCGACGGCGCGGCTGCCGGACGGGATGACCTGGGCGAAACTGGCCGTGATTCCCGCCGACGAGGTCCGCGAGAAGGGGCTCTTCCCCAAGGGGTTCCTGCCGCTGCCTCACCCCAAGCACGAGGTCGGTGGGATGGTCTTCCCCCAGATGCAGATCAAGCAGTTCGCCCGCCTGGAACGGTTTGACATCGAGTTCGACCTGCCCGAGCAATACCTTCCGGAGTTCCCACCGGCACTCTTCTTGACCACCCGCAAGGATCTCGGCGACGTGTCGCGGGGGAAAGTGGTGACGGTGGATAACTTCCAGGAGATCTTCGCCGGCATTCTGAACGCGAAGGATCTGGAAGGCTTGCGCCTGCTGGTCACGCAGTTCCCGCAGCAGCAGTTCAACGCCACCGCTGACCGCAAGACCGAGCGGCCCGACGGGATGCAGGGCGTGGCCTGCTTCGACTGCCACGTCAACGGTCACACGTCGGGAGCGACCCACCTGGCCGGCGACATTCGGCCGCAGTCGCACCGCCGCCGCATCGACACGACGAGCCTGCGCGGCGTCAACATGCAGCGGCTGTTCGGGTCGCAGCGGGCGCTCAAGAGCGTCGAGGACTTCACCGAGTTCGAGCAGCGGGGGGCATACTTCGACGGCGATCACGTGGCGGCTGCGGCCAAGGGGGTCAACGCGCTGGAGCGCGGCAGCCAGGTCCACTTCATGGCGGAGTTCCAGGAATTGCTCGATTTCCCACCGGCCCCCGGGCTCGGGTGGGACGGCAAGCTCGACCCGAAGAAGTTCTCCGCCGACTCGCCGGAGGTGAAGGGCCAGGCACTGTTCTTCGGCAAGGCCCGCTGCGCAGAATGCCATCCGGCCCCGTTCTACACCGACAACTCTATGCACGACCTGGCAGTGGAGCGGTTCTACAAAACGCAGACGCACAACGGTCTGGTGGCGACCGCCCAGGGGCCGATCAAAACATTCACCCTGCGCGGGATCAAGGAGTCGCCGCCGTACCTGCACGACGGCCGGCTGCTCACCCTGGAGGACACCGTCGAGTTCTTCAACCTCGTCCTCGAGCTGAAGCTCGATGGGGACGAGAAGCAGTACCTGGTGGCCTTCATGCGACAGCTTTAGCGGCTGGGTTTCCCAACGGCCTCTGGCCCTACTGCATAGCAACCCACCAATTTCTTCGCAGTCTGCGCA
The DNA here is from genome assembly GCA_003136315.1 of Gemmataceae bacterium. GTDB lineage: Bacteria > Planctomycetota > Planctomycetia > Gemmatales > Gemmataceae > Urbifossiella. The sequence continues at coordinate 3,562 of PLDW01000502.1, forward strand.
AATTTTCGAGAGGGTGGCCGAAGTTGAGGGTTTCGAAGACTCAACCCCGACCACCCCGCCGTTATGTCGCTGGGGGTGAAATGTGGGGATAACCCTTCTTTCCGTTTTGGGCAAAATGTTGAATGATTGTCGCTACGAAGTCGTGGGTGGCAGTTGCGTACTCAGTAAAAAGCCTATCCGTCACAAAGAGATCATCCCCGGCTAGAGGTTGTCTGACGGGGCTATGGAGCGGAATAGACCATTTCAGACCATAGTGCTCAAGTCGCGGGTTACTGAATACCTCAGGACGCAATACCCGAATTTTTACCGCGCTTGAACCTTCCCCGTGTTTCACTGCGTTCGCTAACCAGTGAAGTTCGTCAATCGTCTTCCACTGAGGTAATTTCTCCAGATTGATATCAAAATATCGTAGATACCACGCCGTGATTGACTTAATATCAGCATTCGCCAACACGCAATCGCAGAACTCGCAGTCGTAGCAAAGTATCGCCAGTTGCTGTTCGAGGAGGTGGAACAACCCGGCCGATAGAAGGTTCATCGTCGCCTGTCGGAGCCCGACCATCGCGTCGTAATACACTTGGCCCTCTTCATTTGCCCACTCAGCCTCCTGTTCCATGTCGCCAGAGTCGTCGGTGGCAGGACGCGATCCAAACCGCTTGAATGCGAGGTCGGCTACTGCATTGGCCCGCTGCTCAAGGTTAGTGAATCCTGCAAGAGCATCGTTAAGAATCGAATCCCTGTAGATTCGAAAAAAAGCCAGCGAGCCGCGAAGCTGAAATGCAAGATAACTTCCGCTGACCATCTGTTTACTCCTTCTCCGATGAGTTTCACTCTGCTGGCAACCGCTTGGTCATGTTTTGAATCCGTGGCGCAAGTTTGCCCAGGCGCTCGTCGAGCCCCAATCCAAACCGCTGGTTGGTGACATCAAGGACTTCAAACATCATGAGGCTCGAAAATATCAGAGCCTCTGCCACTCCCCGAGGACTCAAATTAGCATGAAATGTAATACTGCCATCTGACTGTACTTCAGGATCGATGAATTTCCTAGCATTAGTGCCGTGTACGCCTGCCGACGACGGTCGGTAGAAGGTGTGGTATAGGAACGACATGCCAAGGCTTTCGGCGAGATCGACAATTTTGATGCCTGAGAAAGTTCCAGTCTTTTTCAGACGTTCGAGCCACTCAGCACCGACTTCAAGGGCATTTTCGGCGACGTGCTGTTCAGCCAATGCCACCGCGCGATCTGCATCCTCCTTACTCATATTCCCACAGCCTACCATTCCACGCAATGACTTTAGGCCGCTCAAAGCATCATGGGCAAGATACAGTTTTGTCCGAAATGCGGGAGTTAACGGATAGCCAGGTATGTCTGGAAGTGCCACGCCGTTCCGCTTCAGGGTCACCACTGGCCGCATGAGGAACAGAGCCGCGAGCATCGTCTCCGAAAGCATCCGCCCATTGCTGTCCGCTACGTCACCGAGAGCGATTTCCGACAGGGCAACAATTGCTCGGTACTGGTAACAAGCCTTCATTACGATTCCGAGACACATCCACGCTTCAGCGTGATCCATATCGATTTTAGGATTTAGACGGGTATTGGGCTCGAAGATACTCATGCCGATGGCCAGAAGATCCGAGGTTACCTGGAGATCCGACGCGAGTTCCAGCCGGATGTGTTCCCGCAACTCGTTTTCGCCCGGCAGTTTCATGGCTTTCACTCCCCAATCCGATTTTTCAATTATACCGACACTCCCGATGGGGCTGTGGTTCGCCCCGGAGCCTCAGCGACGGAGGAGTACGATCGCAACCCCTGATCGCGGGCAGGGTGGCCGGGGTTGAGTCTTCGAAACCAACCCCGGCCACCCCGCCGAATGCTATAATACCCGTGCTGAAATTCCCCGGAGTCAGATAGCACTATTCGGCCGATTGCCCCAAAGGCGAGAGTCTCCATGAGTCCTGGCAACGCGGCATTGATCTACAACAACGTGACTTTCCATTTTCTTCACCCGAAGCCGGAGGAAAACGACGATTTTCAGCCCGGGAAAGTCATCGTCCGTCCTGGGGAGATGGTGTTAATCATCCCCGGTGGTTGTGGCCCTTATGAGATAACTGGCCGATTGAATAAAAGCTGGTTTGACGGTAAAAATGCCGACGAGGGTAATGAAGTAGATGCGTATTGGTCTGACGTCGGGGTCGGATGGGTTGGCATCTGGCGCGAAGTGGACCATCAGTATCTCTTCTCGTTCGTTCTGAACCCAGCGACCGCTATATCTGTTCCTGATGATGAATGAGAAGAAACACTCCGGTTTGAACAGAAACCCCTAGGTTTTCAGGGTTGCTCTGCAAAGCCGGGCTACCGGGATTTCAGTTTGATAGGCACGGCGGTCGGGCGGAGTTGCGGCATGTGCTCGCTCCGGCCTCCAGCGAAGTGAGAACGGCCGGGACGACCCCCGGCCATTTTCCGTCAGTCGTGATCAGCCAACCGGCTAAAGTGGGAGATTCACTTGGTTTGGGTAGCCATGCTGTTCGCGGCCGATGTCTCCGTCGTACTTCAAGGTGGACTTGTACAGTTCTAGATGGCCATCCCCAGCGGCCAGGGCGCACTGCTTCCGCAGTGCATCCATCGCCGCCGGGGTCATCGGAGTAAACCCGCGGGCAACGGCCAAATTTTGGTGGAGGATCTCGATCGAGTCGATCCCGCTGATGGTGACCGCAACGGACAGGCTCATCGCGTACCGCAGCGCCTCCTCGGCCGTCACCACCCCGTGCAGCACCGGCTGGGCGTCCCCGCCCATGCTCTTCATCCCCAGCGGCGCGATGCCCCGCTTGACCAACTCCGGGAGCACCCGCCGCTCGAAACTCCGGTAGCTCGCGTCGAAGCAGTTGAGCGGCATCTGCACCGTGTCGAACGGGTAGTTGTGGGCCAGCATCTTGAGGTGGATGTCCGGGTGCTTGTGGCCGGTGAACCCGACGAACCGCACCTTGCCCGCCTTCTTGGCCTCGTCCAGCGCCTCGATCACACCGCCCTTCGCAAAGTGGAGGTCGGGGTCGTTCTCGTAGATGACCTCGTGGACCTGCCACAGATCCAGGTGGTCGGTGCCCAGCCGCTTCAGTGACTCGTCCAATTGCTTGAAGGCAACGTCCTTGCCACGACCGTGGGTACAGACCTTGGTCATCAGAAAGACCTTGTCGCGGCGGCCCTGGATCGCTGCGCCCATCCACTCCTCGCTCCGGCCACCGTTGTACTCCCAGGCGTTGTCGAGGAAGTTCACCCCGGCGTCGGTCGCCTCGTGAACGATCCGGACAGCAACCTCTTTGGACGCAGCCTGTCCGATGTGATACCCGCCGATCCCCAGGGCTGACACCTGCTCGCCGGTCTTGCCGAGCGGCCGCCGGGGGACCGCATCGCGGGCGTCCGCCGGGGCAGAGCCGGAAAAGCTCGCGACGACCGTCGCGCCCACCGCAGCCTGCACGAACTCCCGTCGGTCGAGGCCAGCGATGGGGGCGGTCGGGTTCTTGGGCTCGGTCATCATTGGCCCTCCTGCTGTGAGTGCTCGGTCGTCCACGGGCCGTTCCCCTTCTCCAACATCTCCTTCACTTCCTTCTGCTGAGCGTCGATCGGGAACCCGTGGCTCAGTCGGGTGACCGGGTTGTCGAACTTCAGTGACACCTTGTACGGCTCGAACCGCCCGTCCGCGGCGGCGGGGGCACACTTCGCCCGGATCGCATCCATCTCCTTCTCAGTGAGCGGTTGGAACCCCCGGGCGATGGCGACGTTCTGCTTCAGCACCTCCAGTGAGTCCATCCCGCTGATTGTCACCGCGACCGGCAAACTCATGGCGTACCGAAGCATCTCCTCGCCGGTGACCACACCCTTTTTGACCGCGTCGGCGGTCCCGCCCATGCTCTTCATTCCCAGCGGCGCGATCCCCCGCTTGTTCAGTTCCGGGAGCACCAGTTTCTCGAAGCTGTGGAAGTGCCAGTCGAACGGGTTGAGCGGCATCTGTACCGTGTCGAACGGGTAGCCGCGGCGGACCATCTCAAGGTGGACGAGCGGGTTTTTGTGGCCGGTGAACCCGACGAACCGCACCTTCCCCTGCTTCTTCGCCTGCTCGAACGCTTCGAGCACCCCGCCCTTGGCGTAGGCCAGTTCCGGGTCGTTGTCGAACCCCATCGCGTGGGCCTGCCACAGATCGAGGTGGTCGGTCTGGAGCCGCTTCAGCGACTCCTCCAGCATCCGCAGCGCCACGTCCTTGCCGCGGCCGTGGGTACAAACCTTCGTCATCAGGAACACTTTGTCCCGCCGGCCCTTGAGGGCGCGGCCGAGCCAGGTCTCGGACCGCCCGTTGTAGTACTCCCAGCAGTTGTCGAAGAAGGTGACGCCCGAGTCAATTGCCTCGTGGACGAGCCGGGCGGCCTCGTCGAGGCTGGCGAAGTCCCCGAGGTGGTGCCCGCCAACCCCGAGGATCGCAACCTTCTCGCCGGTCTTCCCGAGCGGCCGGCGCGGGATCTCGCCAGCAACCGGTCCCAGGTTCCTCTGCGTCCGAACTGCCCGTCGTGGCGCTGCTTCGCGGCTCATGTGGTCCTCCCATCGGTGTTGGGTCATTCCCGGACCGGCGGTGTGTTGCGGGCGGGGCCGTCTCCCTGACGAGGTGGGCGTGCGGGGGCGACGGCAGCCCCGGCCTGGTAACGCAGTGTCTCAACGGACAGGCCGTCCACCTGCCGGATCAGTTCCCGACCCATTGTTTCGAGCTGGTCCACCAGGGGCGCTGACTCGTCGAACCGGCCACCAGCCGCCAGATCTTCGAGGGCCGACGCCCCGGTAGCGGCCGCGGTCGAGACCGTCGCCACCATCCCACACAATTTGTGAGCGGCCTCGCGCAGCCGTGGGGCATCCCGGTCCTGCAGGGCGTTTCGAATTGCCGTCAGATGGTCCGGCAGGTGAACTCGAAAGGCCTGGCACATCTTCCCCAGGAGGGTCGCGTCACCATCACAGGCGGTCAACAACACACTCGGGTCGAACGGGCTCGATCGGGATGATTGAACCGGATCGCCCACATTTTCCTCGCCCTTGTTCATCCCTCCACCTTCACCACTCGACCGGTCGGAGCAGGCGGTCGCGACCCGGTTGATGGCCGCCCACAGGTCGGCGGCCCCAACCGGCTTGGCCAGGAAGTCGTCCATGCCCGCCGCGAGGCACTGCTCACGGTCCTCCTTACGCGAGCGGGCCGTCAAGGCGATGACCGGCAGATGCCCCACACCAACCCGTTCCCGCTCCCGAATGGCCTGAATGACCTGGAAGCCGTCCAGCTCCGGCATGTGGACGTCCAGCAGCAGCAGGTCGAAGCCGCCCTCTTCCACCAGAGACAGCGCCTCACGGCCGTTGTTGGCCAGCCGAACCCGGTGACCCCGTCGGACGAGGAGTTGCTCCAGAAGCAGCGCGTTAAACTCGTTGTCCTCAGCCACCAAGATGCGCAGCGCTGCGGTCGAGATCGGGACGGGTACCGGCGCCGGGGCCGGCCGGACAGCCCCCCACCCCTCGCCGTCGGCCCGGCTCATCGTCCGGAAGATCGTCTCGATCAGTTCCTCCTGTTGGACCGGCTTGAGCAGGTGGGCGTCGATCCGCAACTCGCGTGCCCGTGCCAGGTCGCCCGGTCGGTCGCCCGAGGTCAGCAGGACGATGCGAGTCGCGGAGAGTTCGGCCCGTCGGCGGATCTTCGCGGCCAGTGTGAGGCCGTCCGTGTCGGGCATGCGGGCGTCAAGCAACACCAGCGGGTATGGTCGTCCCCCTGTGACGGCATCCCAGAGGGCGTCCAGGGCCGCCAACCCGTCGGCCACCGCCTCCGGCTTCATTTGCCAGCCGCGCAACCACTCCTCCAGGATGTAGCGGTTGGTCGCGTTGTCATCGACGATCAGCACCGGCAAGTTGTGGAGCAAGACCGGCAGGCGGATGTTGACCGGCTCCTGTGGGTGCGGCTGCCGCCCAAACCGAGCGGTGAAGGCGAAGGTACTGCCCCGGCCCGGCTCGCTCTCCACGGTGATCGTCCCGCCCATGAGGGCCACCAGCCGGGCGGCGATGGTCAGGCCGAGCCCGGTGCCACCGTACCTCCGCGTGGTCGAGGTGTCCTCCTGCTCGAACGCACGAAAGATCCGCTCTTGCCGATCGGGTGGGATGCCGATGCCGGTATCGCGTACCGCGAACCGCAGGCCCACTTCTCCCTCGGGTGGGGAGTCGCCGACGACATCGACCCGCACGATCACCTCGCCCTCTTCCGTGAACTTGATGGCGTTGCCGACCAGGTTCAGCAACACCTGCCGCAGCCGGCCAGCGTCCCCGACCAGGGCGTCGGGCACATCCGGCTGCACGTGATAGATCAGCTCCAGCCTCTTCCGATGAGCCCGCACGGCCAGGGCCCGCAGGGTGTCGCCCAGCGCCGCTCGCAGTGAGAAGCCGGCCGGATCGAGTTCGATCTTCCCAGCCTCGATCTTGGCGAAATCGAGCAGGTCGTTGATGATGCCGAGCAGGTTGTCGGCGGCGGACTTCACCGTCCGTAAACACTGGCGTTGGTCGTCGGTGAGCGGCGTGTCGAGGGCCAGCTCGGTCATGCCGATGATGGCATTCATCGGGGTGCGAATCTCGTGGCTGACGTTGGCCAGGAACTCGTCCTTGGCCCGGTTGGCCGCCTCCGCCGCCTCCTTGGCCCGCCGCAGTTCCGCGTCCAGCCGCTTGCGCTCCGAGATATCCTGGATCACCGCGATGGCGTAAGCGGGTTGGCCAGCCGCATCCCGCTGGAGCGAGGTGAACAACTCGACCCAGACGGGCGAGCCGTCCTTGCGGAGGTAGCGTTTCTCGTGCTCCAGGGCGGTCAAGTCGCCTCGCAGCAGCGCCATTAACGAGCCGACGCTGACGCCCAAGTCGTCGGGGTGCGTGATGTCCTGGAAGGTTTTCTGGAGCAGTTCCTCGCGGGGGTAGCCGACGATGGCGCAGAACTTCTCGTTGACACGCAATAACCGGCCATTGGGGTGGGTGTGCGCGATGCCGACAGCCGCGTTCTCAAACGTCCCGCGGAACCTCGCCTCGCTCTCGCGTAGCGCCTCCTCGGTCTGGCGAAGATCGGTGATGTCGGTGCAGGTTCCGAACCATTTGAAGATGATCCCTTCGCTGTCCCGGATCGGCACGCCGCGGGTCTTGAACCAGCGGTACACCCCGTCGTGGCGGCGGACACGGTACTCCACGTCATAAGGACCCCTTCCCTCGACGGCGGCTGTCCAGAACTGCCGGGTCGGCCCCCGGTCGTCGGGGTGCAACACGGCTAGCCAGCGCCAGCCAAGCAATTCGCCCTCCGGGACGCCCGTGTGTTGGGTCCACTGCGTACTGAAGTAGTCGCACGAGCCGTCCGCTGTCGCGGCCCAGACCAGTTGAGGGAGCGCCTCCGTCAGGCTCCGCCAGCGCTGCTCGCTCTCACGCAGCGCCTCCTCGACGCGCTTCCGCTCGGTGTTGTCACGAGCCAGGGACACAAAGAAACGCCGCCCTCCCTCCCAGAACGCCTTGCCCCTGACCTCCACCGGAAAGACCGTTCCGTCCTGTCGGCGGTGCCGGGACTCGAACGCCACAAGCTGTCCGTCGTCAAGCTTGTGCCTCAACTCTTCCAGTAGGACAGAGGTGACGTCGGGGTCGAAGTCAATTGGGGTCATCCCGAGCAACTCGTCCCGTGAGTACCCCAGGCTCTGGCAGGCCTGACAATTCACATCAAGGACGACGAATCCGTCGTCAAACAAGAAGAGCGCATCTGTGGCATGATCGACGAATGTCCGAAACCGTTGCTCGCTCTCGCGGAGTGCTTCCTCGGCCCGCTTCCGCTCAGAAATGTCTTCCAGGAGTCCAGCGATACGCGAGTTGTCCCCTTCCTGATCCTTGTTGGGAAAAGCGCGATTCCGAATCCACCGGACTGAGCGATCTGGCCGCAGGATGCGAAACTCCAGGTCCGTGAAGACGCCCTTCCGACATTGCTCCAAGTTCTCGAACACATCTGGTCGGTCCTCCGGGTGGACGCTCTCAATCCAGGATCGCGGGTGTTCGTAGAGGCTCAGGCACGTCTGCCCCCAGACTGCTTCGTAGCCGGGGCTGATGTAAAGGAAACGCTCCTCCTTGATGTCCATCACCCAGAAGATCTCGTGGATGTTCTCCGCCATTTGACGAAAGCGATTCTCGGCTTCACGTCGCGCCTCCTCGGCTCGCTTGCGCTCATCGGCCACGATCCTGCGTCGGGCTGCGTGCAACGATTCGCTCAGTGCGCTGATGATCACGCCCGTCAGCGTAAACAGGCAGAATCCGATCGCAACCTGGGAGAACGAAATCGGGGTCGAGGTCTGTTTCGCGACGAGAAAGGAGTCGGCTGCCAGGGCGCTCAAGAACGTGGCCAACAGTCCCGGTCGGAGGCCTCCGTAGTAGGCAGCGACTGCGACGGCTGGCAGAAAGGTCATGTGCGGGAGAGCATCCTCGATCACCGGCCAGAGCGGCCAGCGAAGCAGCAGCGAGATCGCTGGCGCCAGCACAGCAAGGCTATACGCGACGAGGTAGCTTCGGCGTCGCTCGATCATCTCATACTCGCTGATCACCGGCAGCACTCTCGACGAACGATGCTTTCCGTGCGGAATGTCCCGAGCGGCAAGCTTCGTGAATGCGAATCGCCTGCCAGAGCGATATGACCGGTGGGAAAAAGTGGCGTTCCTGGTTGTGTACGCAGCGATTCCAGCGAGGCCAGTTGATTTGAAGAGAAAGAGCTCGATCCGGAACCTGAAGCGGACTTACCGAGTGCCGGTCCTGAAGGGACCGTAGGAACAACTTTGACCAATCTGGCAACGTCTTGGTCTGCTCGATTCGTCGAGGGCAGAGTGGCCATCTGGCCCCGTAGCCCGCACTGGCTGGTCAGGAACCCACCCACCCGGCGTGGATCATGGAGTGGGTTGCGGCGGTAGCTGAGCACTGGAACGCGACCCCAACTCCGTTTGTCTGGGGCGGGAAGAGAGCGGCTCAGCGGAACCAACTACGCGACCGGGCTCAAAGCCTCGGTGGATGAGAAAGTTCAGGCGGGTGTTGCGACGCCTGTGAGCAGTGGGGTAAACCGTCGGAGTTCCAGATCCCTGAATCGGACCCGAAGTTCACGGCCATCGCTCAAGAGTATGGAGTGGGTGAACCTGGGCGTCGTTGGCATCGGCATGACTGGGTCGGCTGCGAACTCGTCGTACAGCCAGTAGGGGGTATCCGACCGCAGGTCGGCCGGAAAACCCGCATCCAACACTTCCGGCGGCTCCGTCAGGAAGTACAGGAACTCGACGTACTCGCCGGACGGGGTGTCGGTGCGGACGACGAGTTGATAGTGATCCTCATCCGTCGGGCCATCTGCGACCAAGACCCCATCGTGAAGGCGGATCGAATCGAGATAGAGCCGGACCGCCATCGGGAATCGATCCCAGTCACGCTTGAGTTCGGCCTCGTAGGCTTCCTGTTCCTTGTCCCATTCAGCCATCGCGGCCTCAATCGTCGCCCACTCGTGCGTCGGCTGAGTCTGGAGGTACAGTTCGGGTCGGAAGTGGTTCATGGCTCACACCGCAGATCGCGAGCATCCTTTGCAAGCGCCAGCATTCCCCCCGCGACGATTGTGCAGATTAATAGATAAAAATTGAATGTTTTGAGCCGTTGGTCGGCGTGAAGTAAGAAGTACTTCCACGCTTGATCTCTTAGTTCTTCTCGCTTCTTCTCATCCATAAGGCTCGCCCAGCGCGGTGGCGGTAGCCTGACCCCGCCGACAGATTATTCGATCTGGGTGAGTCAATCTTTTTGCTCGGCCGAGAAAGGTGAGCATCCAGACACCATCCGCCGGGCAGCCCACCTACCTCATTGCAGTCAAAGTGTCTCGGGCAGCAGGTCAAGCCGATGCCGTTGCGGAGAACGCGGTGCCATTCTGGCAAGCTCCACCAGAGTCGCAGGGAGCGGATTAGCCACCACATTCCGCGTCCGCCCTGGTGTGGGGAACTGACCACCGCACTCCGAGCAGGTGTGCGTCGCTGCGGGGACGTAAGCAGCCTCTCCCGTGTCGTGTCCGGGATGGCCGCAACTCGGGCAGTCCATAGACCGAACCCGCCCCTTGAGCGACGGCATGACGTTCTGAGCCATCAACACGCGTACCAGCGCCGGATCGAGGGTGATGCCGTCGATGGTGACCTCGCGGAAGGTGTCGTCCCTCGTCGGTTCTTCCTCACCTTCCCCCTTGAACGCATGGACGTGGATTCCCTCTTCTTCGGGTTTGTCTCCCGTCCACAGGAAAGCCGGATTCGACCCCCAGATCTGAATTCCTCCGGGATAATCCGACTGCTTGATGTCCAGCGTTTTCGGGGCTGGAATAACCTCGTGGTTCTTTGCACAGCAGGCATCGCGGATGCCAATGATCGGGTTCCCGATCCCGGTCACGCTGTCGCGAAAGAGTTCTCCGCAGCCATTGCACAGGTGACGGCGGTGCGGGTGAACCGAGAACCAGTCCTTGTCCAGATGCGGCCATCCACAGTGGGTGCATTCGACGAAGATCATCGGGAAGCCGAAGACCGTCGAGACCATGTAGTAAATCGCGTCGATCTCGCTTACCACGGCGCCAGCGTCTGGCAGCCCCTTCCCGATGAGCTTCACCGCCCGGTAAGTGAAGTCCATCTCCTTCGGGGAATTGGGCAACAGACGGGCGTGGACGTGAATCCCACGGTCCATCTTCTGGCGGGTTGTGTCGTATACCGCAGGAACCGCACCCCAAAGGGCGACGCCGCCGAGGTACTTGTCCAGGTCGAGCGTCAGAACCTCATCCGGACGAATTGGGATCGCGTCAGCCGCACGGCACTTGCTCGCCCGGATGCCGCCCTTCGCCGTAGCGTCCGCACGGTGTGCGCGGCACCAGTACCGTGTGCCACCGTCGCGACGTTTTTCGATGTCGATGATGTCGCAGGGTACGTCCGGCCCCGCCACCTGCAGGGTCGATGGTAGTTCGGGCGCGAACAGCGATCGCTGTCTGCTGGGCACGGGTTGCGGCGTCTTGTTGTCAGCTCGTTGCGCCACCATGTCTGTTCTCCTCAGACTGTAACGCGAGCCACACGGCTCGCAATAATCCCACCACGGTTCAACTCCACCGGTTCAATTGGCTTGCTCGCCGACTTCTTCACCGCTTCCAGCAGGGCACGCAGCTTCAGAACCTGCTCCTCCGTCATGTTCCGGCCCCGCCCCATCAGATCGCGAATCGAGTCCCCCTTCATGTCGAACACTTCACGCAGAATGTCCAAAGTCTGCTCCCTCCCCTCGGCGATCTCCTCCAGTGTCAGGAGCGCGATCGGGTTCGTCCCAACGAGGTAGTTCTCGATCCGCTCGCCGAACGTTTCTTTTTCGTGGTGGTCGAGCTTGGAGGTCACGCCGCGGTTTGCTG
>PLDW01000389.1 GCA_003136315.1 Gemmataceae bacterium
GCCGCCCTCTGTGGCGGCCCGGTTACGCAGCAACACACGCTTTGACCAGACCCCGACCAGCCCCGCTGCCCAATCGACGATCCCCGCCCTTGAGGACGGGCTTACGACACTATTTCACCACCGAGAACTTATACACCGTCGTCTGCTTGTAGGTCTCGCCTGGTCGCAGAACCGGGTTCGATTTCTCTTTCCACTCTGGCTTGTTCACCGAGTCCGGGAACTTCTGCGGCTCCATGCAGAACCCGTTGTACTGCTTGTACACGGCCCCGCCCTTGCCGACGTTCGTGCCATCCAGGAAGTTCCCGGTGTAGAACTGGAGCCCAGGCTCGGTGGAGAGCACCTCCAGGACACGCCCGCTCTTCGGGTCGGTCACCCGGGCAGCGAGTTCGGGCCGGTCGGTCGTCCCCTTGTCCAGCACGTAATTCAGGTCGAACCCGACCGGATCGCCGCCGGCTTTCTTCAGGACGGTCCCGATGACTTTCGGTTCCGTGAAGTCGAACGGAGTTGCGTCGACCGGCGCGATCTTGCCGGTCGGGATCAGGGTGTCGTCGGCCGGGGTGTAGTTCTTGGCGAGTATCTGGACCTGATGGCCCAAGATGTCGCCCGCATTATGCCCGGCGAGGTTGAAGTAGCTGTGATGAGCCAGGTTGCACACCGTCGGTTTGTCGGTGGTCGCCCGGTAATCGACAACGAGTTCGTTGTTATCCGTCAGCGTATAGCTGATGGTCACCGACAGGTTCCCGGGGTAGCCCTCTTCTCCGTCCGGGCTGCGGTAAGTGAACTTCACCCCCGGGCCGGTCGCGCCGAGGAACGATTCGCCGCGCCACACTTTCTTGTCGAACCCTTCCGTACCGCCATGCAGGTGGTTCGGAGCGTTGTTGGTGGCGAGGGTGTACTCCTTCCCGTCGAGCGTGAATTTCCCCTTCGCGATCCGGTTCGCCGACCGGCCGGCGTTGGAACCGAAGTAGGGGTGCCCCTTCAGGTAGCCATCAAGAGAGTCGAACCCGAGAACCACATCACCGAGTCTGCCGGACTTATCCGGAACATGCAATTCGGTGATGATCGCCCCGTAGGTCATGCACTTCGCCGTCACCCCATTGCGATTGGTCAGCGTGTAGAGAGTGATCCGCTCGCCGGCCTTGTCCTTGGTGTCGGGTGACTTGCCGAAGGGGGCTTCCGCAACCGACGGGCCGGTCCTGGCGGCCTTGGGTGGCTGGGCCAGCAACACAGCGGCCAGGCCAAGGACGAAGAGCAGAGCAGGGAGAGCGCGAGTCATCACGGATGTTCCTCCAGAGCGGGACAGGTGGCGACATGCTATCCCCCGCGACCTCCCAAGGAAAGCTACCGACCGGAGAGAGGATGCCGTAAGGCGAGCGGCAGAAGAAAGCCTCTATTCTTGTGGGACATGCCCCCGCCGGGCCGCCACAGAGGGCGGCCCCTACNNTCTGTGGCGGCCCGGCTGTCCCTGACGGATGGTATTCCTCCATCTGCCGATCGCCTCAGAAGATCGGTGTCACCCCTGAACACTCCTGGTCGGAGTCCCTCATGCCTCACGAGATCCTCGAACCGGCTGACACGGCCGTTTACGACATCGTCACCACGAAGAAGGGTCCGGCCGGGAAATTGCCCCTGAATGCCGACCTGCTCCGACACGCTCCCAGCGGCGATCTGTTCGGGTGGAGTCAGAACGTCGGAATGGGGTGGAACCCCGCCCTCCTCGGTGGGAAAGAGTTCCTCATCCTCAGCACTCACGGCGGGTTACGGGCCGAGGATGGCACACCCATCGCGCTCGGTTTCCACTCCGGGCACTGGGAAGTCGGGCTTCTGGTGCGTGCTGCGGCGGAGGAGTTCAAGCGACTGCGCTGTGTGCCGTTTGCCGGGGCGGTGACCGATCCCTGCGACGGCCGGACCCAGGGTACGCCCGGGATGTACGACAGCCTGCCGTTCCGGAACGATGCGGCCCAGGTGCTGCGGCGGTTGATGCGGAGTCTGCCGACTCGATCCGGAGTGATGGGGGTGGCGACGTGCGACAAGGGGCTCCCAGCGATGATGATGGCCCTGGCGTCGCAGCACGACCAGCCGACCATTCTCGTTCCTGGCGGTGTGATGCTTGCGGGCGAGGCTGGCGAAGAGGATACGGGGAAGGTCCAGACGATCGGAGCGCGGTTCGCTCAGGGTGAAATCACGCTCGAACAGGCGGCGGAGGCCGGGTGCCATGCCTGTGCATCGCCAGGTGGGGGGTGTCAGTTCCTCGGCACTGCTGCCACCTCACAGGTGGTCGGCGAGGCCCTGGGGCTGAGCCTCCCGCACTCCGCGCTGGCTCCGTCGGGACAACCGGTGTGGCTGGATATGGCGCGACGGTCGGCACAGGCGCTCGTTCAGATGAGCAATCGCGGGATCACAACGAAGGACATTCTCACCGAAGCCTCGGTCCGGAACGCGATCACGGTTCATGCTGCGTTCGGTGGTAGCACGAACCTGTTACTGCACATTCCGGCCGTGGCCTTTTCCGCCGGGGTGAAGCGGCCGACCATTGATGACTGGACCGCGATCAACCGGAAGGTTCCGCGGCTTGTGGATGCGCTGCCGAACGGCCCGATCGGTCACCCGACCGTGCGGGTCTTCATGGCGGGGGGAGTCCCGGAAGTGATGCTCCACTTACGGGAACTTGGGCTGCTCGCCCTTGATGCCCTCACAGTCAGCGGCGAGACGCTCGGGGCGGTTCTCGACTGGTGGGCCAACTCCGCGCGTCGGGTACGACTACGGGCGATGCTCAAGGAACGCGACGGCATCGACCCGGACACGGTCATCATGTCCCCAACGGCGGCCAAGTCCCGTGGGCTTACGAGTACGGTTACGTTCCCACGGGGGAACCTGGCACCGGATGGGTGTGTCATCAAATCGACGGCGATCGATCCGTCTGTGGTGGATGCGGATGGCGTGTACCGGAAGGTCGGGCCGGCGAAGGTGTTCACGACCGAGAAGGCTGCGATCGCCGCGATCAAGGGCGATGGTGTCAAGACCGTCGTGGCGGGGGACGTGTTGGTGCTCTGCTGCCGGGGGCCGATGGGGAGCGGGATGGAGGAAACGTATCAGCTCACCAGCGCGCTCAAGTACCTTCCCTGGGGCAAGCAGGTCGCGGTGGTGACAGACGCGCGGTTCAGCGGAGTATCGACAGGCGCGTGTATCGGGCATGTGTCGCCCGAAGCGCTGGCCGGGGGACCGATTGGCAAACTCCGTGATGGCGACAGGATTCAGATTCGGGTTGACCGAAACCGCCTGGAGGGGAGTATCGATCTCGTGGGTGACGCATCGGGTGTGAACGGACCGGAGTGGGGCACGGCCGAACTGGCGAATCGTGCCCCGCGCACAGACCTCACCCCGGACCCGGCACTCCCCGCCGACACGCGACTCTGGGCGGTGCTCCAGCACGCCAGCGGTGGCGTCTGGGGCGGGTGCGTTTATGATGTCGAGGCGATAGCGAGTAGGCTCGGCGAGCGGGTGTGAGGCAGACGCGAGGAAATGACCAACCACGATCATGGGGGGTGCCACGGACGGCTCGGCTGCCCGTGTGACGCCTTCACGGGCGGACTAGCCGCCCGTGGCACCCGATCCCACTGGGAGATTTCCTCTCACCAACTGCCTCATTGAGGGATGACACATGAGTGCTTCATCTGAGACCGACACGATCGCAATCGCGAGACTGTTTGCCGAGAAACCTCCGGTGCTGGTGGAAGTCCGATTCCCGCAGATGGGTACATCATCGGACTGGTTTTTGTGTGAGGATAGCGAAGACCTTACCCCGATCCTGAACCGACTCGGCCCCGGCGCTGAGGTCCATCTGAGCAGCGTCTGGGATGTCCGCGACTCCACCGGCGGGGTGGTGGTGCGGAAGTGAGTCAAGCGGATCTTTGGCGGTGCTCCCACACGAGTGGAGGGACTGGAAGAGTGCGTTTATGGCTGGAATGAGACTGCCCAAACGAAATCCGCCTCCCCTCGGCCCGCCTGCGTCACTCCTTGTCCTTCTTCTTGGGCTCCTCCTTCTTTTTCACCTCTTCCTTCTTCTTGGGTTCCTCTTTTTTCTTGGGCTCCTCTTTCTTCACCTCGATCACCTCGACGACCACCGGCGCGGGGGTGACGATGTAGTCCTTGCCACCGATTTTCGTTGTTGCTCGTAGGACGACCGTCGCCGGGCCGATGGCTGCGGCCGGGGCGACCGCCAGTCCCACCTCGCCCTTCGTCTGCCCCTTCGCGATCGGCTTCACCGTCGGGGTGATGTTCGGAGAGACGAGCAGCGGGACGAGGGTGATGTCTGCGTCCGCTTCCTTCTCCCGTGTGGCCTCTGCGTGCAACTTGCCCGCTTTGCCCTTCTCCACGGCCTTCGGATCGGCGGTCAGGGTGAGCCGGAAGGATGGCTTCTCCAGCACTGCCACCGCGCACCCGTTGAGAAGGTCGGGAGGCGGGTTCGGGATGCCCCCGAGATTCGCCTTCACCAGATCGGTGAGCGTGGCGAATCGGACCACGTCCTTGCCATCGACCACTGCCTTCGCCCGTACCTGGAACGGGTATGCACCGGGCTTGGTCCCCGCCTTCACTGTCAGTGGGACGAACGCCTGGGTCTGACCCGCCGGGACGATCCCGCTTCCACTCAGTGCCGAATCACCCGCAATGCTCAGTTCCACCGGTCCGGTGTATCCGTTTAGCCGGGCGACGTTCGCCACTGCCACCGCTGTCCCCCCACCAGCCGTCGTCTCGTACCGGTCGAGTGCGAGCGTGACCTCAAAATCCGCGGCGACCGGTCGGACCGAGAGGTGATAGATTTCATTCGGGCCGAACAGATAGTTCAATTGTTCGCACGCGATCACGTATTCGCCATCGGCCGCCGGTGTGAACTCCGCACGGGCCGGAGTCTGGGCGGGATTACTCCGCGCCACCTCCGCCCCCTTCGTATCCAGCACCCGGATCAGCACCTCGGATGGGCTGTTGATCTCATACGTGAGCGCAACGACCGCGAGCTTCTGCCCCTTCTTCCCGGCAATTGCGAAGTGGTCGATATCGCCTTTCTCCGCGAACCGCCCGGAGACACCGCCCGGGACGGGGAGTTTGTTCGCCTTCGCCGGCTCGTTGTTCGGCTCCTGCTCGACCAGTTGCGGCTCGTCCGTCACCCGGACCGGCAGCGGCCATCCGCTAGCCCCGGTGCCCCGCCGGGGGACGACATTGACCGCGGCCACGCCCGGGTCGGACGGGGCCTTCACCGTCACCGCGGGGATATCGTCGGCCCCTGGACCGGCGAATCCGACCTTGGCCGTTTGGCCGCGCTGGATGGCGAGGGGGAAGGCCGTGGTTGCGCCGGGGAATTCCCCGATGCGTAATCGGTAGAAGAAATCGGCCCCGCCCCGGTAGGTGGTGTCGCGAACCTCGACGAGCACATCCCGGGATTCCTTGAAGGTGTGCGTGAGCCGGCAATCGGATTGCAGCCCGGGTGTGTCGTCGGCGTACAATTCGACGATCTCCCGTTTGGTCTGGGCATCGTGCAAGACAATAATGGGATCGAGCGGCGAACCAATCCGCCGGGCGATGACCTCGAATGTCAGCGTCTGACCGGCCGCGATCGGGACGCGGAAGAAATCAGACGCTTCGGCATCGGTCCGCCCGGTGACGGTACAGGGAATCGGGACAGGCTGGGCCGTGTCCTTGGTGCGGTTCGTCTCGACCTCGGCAACCACCGGGAAGTCGTCAACCACGAGTGGCCGGAAGTTGGACACTCCATGCCGGGTCGCGACGCGCAATGTGTACAGGCCGATCGGGGTGTCGGCGGGGAGATCGACCTTCACCTTGACCTTCCCGGCGTCGGGCTTATTGTCCTCGATCACCGTGGCCTTCCCCGGTGCTGACAGCAGGACGGCGGTGGGCTCGGCGAGGTTGGTTCCGGTGAGGACGAGTTCGACCGCGACACCTGGCTTCACACCCAGGTTGGCCGGCGAGGTGAGGCCCGGCGACTGGGGGGCGGGCGGGACGACGAGCGGTTTCGGTTGACCAGTCGCGACCGACAGGCCGCCGCCACCGGAAAGGATGACAGCCACACCAAGACCGAAGCCTATGAACGACAGCACCCAGGCGGGACGGCGGGACATGGTGCGACCTCGGAGAGAGTGAGCGGCGGCGGGCAGCGAGTTCGGGAGAGCCGTGGGCGACTCTGAACCGGGTAGCGCAGCCCGTGGCCGTCTTTTGGCGGGAATGACCCCGATGATACACGAATCCCGCCCTGGCGGCGAGGGCCAACCTGGCAGAGGGTGCCGAGCGTTTGAGCGACCGAAAAATTGGCAGATTATTTGTACACTACTGTCGGGTGGCATGCCCACTGCTTTGAGTGGGCATGGCGGCACCGTAACGAATCAGGAACATCCCAGCACCGGCAGCGATTCCCGACCGATCCGCAGCGGCTCAACGCGGATTCCCCAATAACCGGCCGTACTTGACCAGATCCAGTCCTGTGCATTCGCACCCAACCTGCGGCGGCCAGGATTTGCCTATCTCCAAGCGGACCCTGGCAATCAGCATCCGTTTAGTGGAACCCGCACTGGCCTGCCGACATGCCCACTCAAAGCAGTGGGCATGCCACCCGGCGACCATGACGCACAAATTGGAGTACGAGTCTCCTGCCGAGCGCATCACCCTCACGCTCGGCAGGAGACTCGCACTTCCATTAGAGCGATGCTCGCCTCTGAAATGAGACCGCCTGAGCAAGTTCGTTTCTGGTGCTGGGGTGTCGGGGGTGCGGGTCGGCCGGACGGGGGTCGTTCGCAATTTGGTGCGAATTGGGGAAATTGGGCTTCAGTGGGGGTTGGGGCTGAGTATAGTAGAGTGTCGGTTGGATGTCGCACTTCCGTGGTGTGACGGGCTAAAGGCCAACGGTTAACCGCACTGGTGCGCGGCAGCCGAAGGCGTGGTCCCGCTGAAAGGGGGTGGTCCTGTGAGTTCGAGTTGCTACCAGGCTATTGAGGGCCGGCTGGTCTAACGGCCGCATAACGGGTGGTCCGTTAAGCCGGCCTCCCACATGGAACCCCTGGGTCTGCACCCGGGGGTTCTCTCATTTACAGGGGCCTGCGAATCTCCCGCGCCGCTTCTGGGTCATTTGGCTTTCCCGGATGCGAGTTCGGCGAACAGCGCCCAGTAGTGGAACTCGGCTGCGCGGAGGTTCCCCTCTTTCATGCAGTCGCGGATCTCCCCTTCCCGCCAGCGACGGACGGATTCGGGGGAGACGGTGAACTCGGTGGGGTACTTCGGGCGCAAGTCATTCCAGCGTTGGGCGAGTTCCTCTCTCGTCAGGGGGACGAAAGTTCCGGTGTCGTCGACGCGATGGCCGCTCCACAACTGGGCGAGTTCGACCAGATGTTTCTTCGGCCGATCATCAGGGGATACGTCCCACACCTGGACGGGGTTGTCGTCGCTGCTTGTCAGAATTATCCGGCCTTCAGGACGGAATGCTACGAACCTGACCGGTTTGGCGTGTTGGAGTGGGGGGCCGAGTGGCTTTCCAGTGTCGGCGTCCCACACCCGGGCGGTGTTGTCCCGGCTTCCGGTTAGAAGCTGTCGGCCGTCGGGGCTGAACGAGACCATTTCGACTGGGCCGGCGTGTTGGAGTGGCGGTGCGAGCAGCTTGCCGGATTCGGCATCCCACAGACGGGCGGTATTGTCCCAGCTTCCGGTCAGAATCTGTCGGCCATCTGGGCTGAATATTACTGACTTAACAAAATTGGTGTGTTGGAGTGGAGGTGTAAGTGACTTGCCGGACTCGGCATCCCACAGACGGGCGGTGTTGTCCCGGCTTCCGGTCAGAACCTGCCGGCCATCAGGGCTGAACGCCACTGACTCAATAGAGCCGGCGTGTTGGAGTGGGGCGCCGAGTGGGTTGCCGGTGATGATGTCCCACACCCAGGCAGTGTCACCACTCCCGATTAGAACGCGCCGACCGTCTCGACAGAACGACATACTCTGCCAATACTGCGTTGAACCCCGACCGAAGACGACTTGGACGGGAGGGGGTTGGACAGGAGGGGGTAGGACAGGAGGCGGTTGGAGATCCTGAACCAAGATGAGATTTGCAAGAGAGAAGACTGGCGGAACTGTCGTTAGATCTGCCAGAGTGGAGCGACTTGGCGTTTTGGGCATTCTGTTCGGCGGGGCCGTGCCAGTGTTGTGGAGAGGCGGGGAAAGGGCGTTTCCGGAGTCCACATCCCAGACCTGGGCGGTGCCACCCTTGCCCTGAGTCAGGACCCGTCGACCGTCCGGGCTGAACGCCACCGACACTACATTGCCCGCATGTTGGAGCGAGGGGGCGAGTGGCTTGCCAATACTGGCGTCCCACACCCAAGCAGTCCCATCCATGCCCCCGGTCAGAACCCGCCGGCCGTCAGGACTGAATGCCACCGACACAACAGAGCTGGTGTGCTGAAGTGGCAGGCCGAGTGGCTTGCCAGTGTTGGCGTCCCACACCCGGGCGGTCTTGTCCCAGCTTCCGGTCAGAACCCGCCGGCCGTCAGGACTGAATGCCACCGACACAACAGAGTTGGTGTGCTGAAGTGGCAGGCCGAGTGGCTTGCCAGTGTTGGCGTCCCACACCCGGGCGGTGTTGTCCCGGCTTCCGGTCAGAACTTGTCGGCCGTCTGGGCTGAATGCCACTGATACAACAGAGCCTGCGTGTCGGACTGACTGACCGAGTGGCTTGCCAGTGTTGGCGTCCCACACACGGGCGCTGTTGTCCTGACTCCCGGTTAGAACTTGCCGGCCGTCCGGGCTGAATGACACTGACACAACTAAGCCTGCGTCTTGGAATGGGGGGCCGAGTGGCTTGCCAG
>PLDW01000208.1 GCA_003136315.1 Gemmataceae bacterium
GACAGCTTCAGCGGGTTCCTGTATCAGAAAGCCGGTGTGTCGTAAGGTTTATCGGGAGCGAGATCTGCTTCGAGCCTGACAGGCTGGGGTTTCTCAGCCCAAGGCAATACATTGGGAAGACTGTCTGTGGGTCGTTTCCCCTGTTATTTTCACCATATTGGCCTATAAGTTCCCTGCTGTGAAGGGGGGGAATTTACGAGACTCTGACCGGGGGATTGCCGTGTCCGGGCTACGGGTGCTGGTGGCGGCGTCGGAGGTTGTTGGGTTCGCGAAGACCGGCGGACTGGCAGACGTGGTCGGAGCGCTGCCACGGGCACTGGCTCGTCGCGGCCATCAGGTCGCGATCGTCATGCCGTACTACAGCGCGATCCGCCGGGCGGGGTTGCCGGTCGAAAAGACCGGGGTTGTACTCCCGGTTCCGCTGGGGGATCGTGTCCTCGCTTGCCGCCTGCTCCGTTCCCGTCTCCCACACGCGAATGTTCCCGTCTACCTCGTCGAGCACCCGCCCTATTTCGAGCGAGACGATGGCTCCGGCCGCGGCCTCTACCAGCAAGCGATGTCCGGCGGCTACAAGTCGGATTATCCGGACAACGCCGAGCGGTTTGTCTTCTTCAGCCGGGCGGTTCTCGAAACCGTTCCGCACATCGGCTTCACCCCCGATGTGATCCACGCCAACGACTGGCAGACCGGGCTCGTCCCGGTGTATCTGAACGAACTCTACCGGAGCCGGGCGGGGTATCAACGGACCCGGTCGGTGTTCACCATCCACAACATCGCTTACCAGGGGATCTTCGGCCGGGAGGTCATGCGACTGACCAACCTTCCGGGATGGCTGTTCAGCCCTCACTTGCTCGAGTTCCACGGGTATCTCAACTTTCTGAAGGCCGGGATTGTGGCCGCGGACGCGGTGAACACAGTAAGCCCGACGTACGCCCGCGAGATCCAGACGCCAGAATTCGGGTGTGGTCTGGAGGGGCTGCTCTGGCAACTTCGCGGAAAGTTGAGCGGGATCGTCAACGGGGTCGACTACGACCAGTGGGATCCGGGCATCGACCCGCATCTGGCCGCCAAGTACACCCCCGACACCGTGGCCAAGAACAAGCCAGCGTGCAAGGCGGACCTCCAGAGGAAATTCAGTTTGCCGGAGGATACGACCACCCCGATCTTGGGGATGGTCGCCCGGCTGGTGAGTCAGAAGGGAATCGACCTGGTTCTGAGCGCGGCCCCGGGGTTCCTCGACCTTGGGTGTCAGTTGGTGTTCCTCGGGGACGGCGATCCGGAGTATCACGACGAGTTAAAGGGATTCCAGGCCCGTCACCCGGACAGGGTGGGGTTGTACCTGGGGTTCAATGAGGGGATCGCCCACAAGATTGAAGCAGGGTCGGACCTATTCCTGATGCCGAGTCGTTACGAGCCGTGTGGGCTCAACCAGATCTACAGTTTGCGGTATGGAACCCCGCCGGTGGTCCGGTCGACGGGTGGTCTGGCTGACACCATCGTGAACGCGACGGAGGAGAACCTGTCAGCCGGTACGGCAACCGGCTTCGCGTTCGATGCGTACACAGCCAATGCGCTGTACGAAACGGTGAAGTGGGCCTTGAACCTGTATCGCGACCGCCCGGACGACTTCGCGCAGGTGGTTCGCACGGCGATGGTGCAAGATTGGAGCTGGGACCGTAGTGCGATCGAGTACGAGGCACTATACCAAAAGGTCAGTGGGTGAATCTGATCAACAGCCGTCCCGTTACCCAGGGCGTTGCCCTGGGCTGAAAGCTCTCACCCTTTCAGGGTGAAAACCAGATAGCCAGCCCCCCAGCCTGAAAGGCTGGCAGCTCTTAGCCCAGGGCAACGCCCTGGGTTCTGATGGACAATGCCCTGAATCTCGGAGGCATCCCCGCGCGTCTGCCCTTAATCCTTCATGTCAACGCTCTTGAAGCTAAACGGCTGCCACTGGAGCCCGAGAGATAGCCCGCGGTCTCGCTTCGCCTGGACCGCCCAGGGGGTTCCCTTGTAGTCGGTCGCCATCTTCTCGAAGAGTTCCTTCGCCTCCTTGGCGTAAACTTGTTCCTTTTTGCCGCTCTTCAACTTGTCGGATGAGATCAGCCTGTACCCATCCTGCCCCTTCTTGGGGTCGAGCGTGGGCAGAACCTCGGTCTTGATATTCCCGAGCGCGAGGTTGTATTCCTGGAGGTACGCGATTCTGGCCTTACACTGGGCCAGAGCATAGTCATAGTGAGCCTGCCAGCGCTTGGGCTCACTGGCCCGCTTGTTCTCCTCGACTTCCAGCAAGGTAATGGCCCGTTCCAACTTTGTAATCGCCTCCGCGGGGAATCGCTGCTCCTCCAGAATCTCCTTCTTCAACTGATCGGTCACTTTCCCCCCATCCAGCGCCAGCTTGTCGCGGAGGTCGCCGTCCTTCTTTCCCCACACGTCCCGGATGGTCTGGAACGCCTCCAGCACCACTAGCCGGAACTTGTATTTTTCGGCGTTCTCGGGCTTCTGGATCTCGGTGACCGGCACGTCCGCAGCGAACGGGGCGAGCGCTTCGACCGCAAAGGGGAAGTTCCCGATTACCGACTCGCCTTCGTCGCTCTGGATGCCAGGGAGAATGAGTTCGCCCGCAATGTCGCCCGCGAGGGCACCCTTGGGCGGGATTGGGAGGTCAAAACGGAGCGCGGGAGGCTCTTCCGCCTTGAACGCCACATGGGTTTCTGCCGGCCCGCCGACCACCGTGAGCGTCTGTTTGGCCTTCTCGTTCGAGGCGACATCGGCGACACGCTTGCCGATGGCCTTCACCCAGTCTTCCACTGGGATCAGATCATTGGGGCCGAGGTTCTTCGGCGCGCCGGCTCGCCCGGCAACATAGCGTGTCGCTTCGAGGAAGTTGCTACCCGCCACCACGAACTTCCCGCGGCCAGGGCCATCGGGTTGGAGGTTATAGAACTCCAGTGCGTTCTCTCCCGGGGAACAGGTCATGACCACCTGCACCCCGGCCGGGGCCGCAGCCAGGGCGGCGGCCACCTCCTCGGTCATCGG
>PLDW01000080.1 GCA_003136315.1 Gemmataceae bacterium
AGTCCCTCCGCCGCCGCGGACAAGCCGCCGGGGCTTTGGGAGAGACGCGGCCCCTCCCCACGACGATGCCCTCGGTCGGACGTGAATGGGGTCAGCAAGCGTTGTGCATGCCCACCGTCGTCCCCAGCCGGAGTGTTTCTGGTAGTCGTTTAAATTTTAAAGTTTAAGAGTTTAAAGATGATCGCCTCCTCCCCATGACGGAGTCTGTCTGGGGTCGAGTCGAGCGAATCGTCTGGATGAGTTGGGCGAGGCCTTTTTCCTGCACCACCATCTGGTGGTGACCGGTCGGTCCCGCGTTACCCCACCCGGATCACCACCTTGCCGAAGTGGGTGCCGCTTTTCAGGTGGTGGAAAGCATAAGCGGCCTGGTCGAATGAGAAGACGCGATCGATCACCGGCTTCACCCCCTCGCCCGCGATCAGACGGTTCATGTCCTCGAACATTGCGCGGGAGCCGACGAAGATGCCCTGCAGGGTGATCGCTTTCATCAGAACATGGATTGGGTTGAATGTTCCCACTCCGGCTAGCACCCCGATCAGGGCGATGTGTCCACCGTACCGGACTGCCTTTGCCGACCGCTCCAGAGTCCCTGAACCACCGACTTCCACGACAAGGTCGACCCCTTCGCCACTGGTCTGCGTCCTGGCCCATTTGTCCCAGTCTGGGTTGGTCTTGTAATTCACTCCAGCGGTCGCCCCCATGTCCATAGCGCGGGCTAACTTTTGGTCGTCGCCGGAGGTGATCAGCACCCGAGCCCCCATCGCTTTGGCGAACTGGAGGGCGAAGACCGACACCCCGCCGGTGCCCTGGAGGAGGACCGTTTTGCCGGGACCACACCCCCCGCCAGTCAGCGCGTTCCAGGCGGTGACCGCAGCGCAAGGAAGGGTCGCGGCCTCCTCAAACGAGAGGTCACCCGGGATGGCCACCAACCCGCCTTCCTCGAACAGCACGAATTCCGCGAGCACTCCATCGCGGTCCCCGCCGAACGCTCCTCGGGTGGCAGCTTCGCTGATGGGACCGCTCGGCCAATTGGGGAAAAAGCACCCGATGACACGGTCCCCGACCGCCCATGATGTCACTCCGGTCCCGATCGCGACGACCTCCCCGGCTCCGTCCGACCCAAGTACCCGGGGCAGGACCGCCCCACGGCCGTACTGCCCCGTCGCGATCAGCAGGTCGCGGTAGTTCAACGAGACCCCTCGGATTCGGACGAGAACTTGCCCTGGACCCGGGGTCGGGTCGGGGCGGTCGACGTATCCGAGGTGATCGAGCCCGAATCCGTTCTGAATCACAAATGCTTTCATCAAGACAACTCCAGAGTCTTAGGACGAGCGGAGAAAACCTAACCCCCCAACCCCCTTCCCTAACCCGGATTATTCATCATGCAAAGAATTGTTGATGCAACTCCTTCACAGTGCGGGGGTTACCGTGATTTCATGCTAGAGCACACTGTTTGGGTAAGATGGGTGTAAATCGTATCCCATCCAAGTTTTATGCCGCTTGTTGTCTGACTCATGAATAATCCGGGCTAAGAAGGAAGGGGGAGCAGGAGGGCAGTTTGACTCCCCGCTGCCTCACCTTAGAGGGGTTTTGTCCGGTAGTCCTTACCCACTTGCCAGTCAGGCCGGTGGGTGATCCCGACAATCCCACCCCGATAACCCAAGAAACCGGATTCTCCGAAAAATCCGTTCGGGGTCGATCCCTTGTTATGTTAGAATGTGATGAGGTAACGGAATCGGCGGCCCAAAAGGGAACACGCCACGGACCCGCGACCTTACACCCCGGCATCCAGTTGATGAACCCGTCCGATTCGTTGCAACTTGACGACTACCTGGCCCGCGTCCTCGCGGCGTACGATCAGGGGCTTGGGGACGGGGATGAGAAGGCCCCGACCCTGGATCTGGTGCATCTGTCGAACCCCAACAGTAGCCGTCCCACCAATTCGGCCGACCCTGCCCCTCACAAGGCGGTGAATGAAGGCTCACTGAGTGATTTACTCCCGGACCACCACCGGCCCAACGTGGTGCCGACCAACCTGTTCACAACCCCGATTCCCGGTCCCCACCGGGTTGGCCGCTACGAACTTCGACGCCAACTGGGCAAGGGCGGGTGCGGAATCGTGTTTCTGGCGTACGATCCGAAACTCAACCGGGAGGTTGCTCTCAAGATCCCGCGTCCCGAGATGCTGACCAGCGAAGATGCCCGGCGACGGTTAGCTCGGGAGGCCCGCGCAGCAGCCGAATTCGATCACCCGAACCTTGTACCGGTGTACGAGACCGGGGAGATTGGCCCGGTCTGCTACATCACGACCGCGTTCTGCCCCGGTCGGACGTTGGCCGAGTGGCTGGACCGGCAGGCGTTCCCGGTCCCGGTCCGTCAGGCCGCCCGGTTGATTGCCCAGGTCGCCGAAGCGGTTCAGCACGCGCACGACCGGGGCGTTCTGCATCGAGACCTGAAGCCCAACAACGTGATCCTCCAACCGGCCAAAACCGACCCGGTTGACCAGGGGCCTCCGATCGGCTCGTGCCCACTTCGGGGAGATCACTTTATCCCCCGCGTGGTCGACTTCGGCCTGGCCAAACTGGCCGAGCGAGGGCCGTCCGAGACGGTCACCCGTCAGGTTCTTGGCACCCCGAAATACATGTCCCCGGAGCAAGCCCAGGCCCGCCACGAGGATGTTGGCCCGCAGGCGGATGTGTATGCCCTCGGGGTGGTTCTCTATGAGATGCTCGCCGGCCGAGCGCCCTACGATGGCCCGACAGATGTGGAAGTGCTTCGCCAGGCAGTCGAAGGCCGGTTGACTCCCCCCCGCGATCTACGAGTCGACATTCCCCGAGATCTGGAGGCCATCTGCCTCAAAGCGATGGCCCGAACACCGGGGAAGCGGTATCGGACAGCGATCGACCTGGCCGACGACCTGCGTCGCTTCCTGAATGGGCGACCGACCCTCGCTCGCCCGCTCAACCGGCTCGGCCGGGCTGCCCGGTGGCTGCGGCGGAACGACCAACTGGTTGCCCTGATCGTCGTCTCCACGGTCGCCGTGATTCTTCTCCCGATGATGGGATGGAGCATCCACCAGAACCAGAAACTCCGGAAGGTCCAGGAGGGAAACCAGGCTCAGAATGATGTGAGGATGCGGCAGGATCGCCAGCGGGAGTACGCCCGGCATGTCCGGGACGCATTTTTGTCGTGGCGGGCCGGAGATCCCAAGCAAATGGCCGACTCGCTCGCTCGTGCCGATTTGTCGAGCGACGCCGGGGAGTTGGGGGAATTCGCCTGGGGATATCTGTCGCAACTTGGCCGTGTTGAGCGCCAATCGGTCGTATGTCCGGCTGGCCCCACGATTGTACTCGCGGTCTCCCTTGATGGAGGACGGCTTGCCACCGGTCACGCGGACGGCACCCTCACGATGTGGGACCGCCACACCGGCATCGCTCTGGGGTCGGTCAGGGCTCACCCGGGTAGGGTGACCCACGCTGCGTTCCTCGCAGGTGGCGGCCTGGTGACCGCTGGTCGGGAACCGATCGCCAAAACCTGGGAGGTCGGCCTCGACGGAGTACCCCGCCCAGGTCCGTCATTTCCGGCCCTCTCGGCAGCCGTATCCGTTCTGACAACCACCCCGGACGGGACAGGCGTTTACGTGGGGTCGACAGCCGGAGAGTGTCTTCTGTGGGACGCTACCACTCGTCAGGCGGGCACGCGCTGGTCGGCAACCGGAGGCGAGCCGGTCGGGGCCGTGGCGGTGTCGCCAGACGGCAAGACCCTCGCGACCGCAGGGACGACCGAGCCGGTGCGACTCTGGGACACCGCCACGCTCCACCCCATCGGAGAAATCCGCAGCGCTGTGGCACCGGGCGTCCTCGTTTTCGCCCCCGCCGACTCCGGGGCCTGGCTACTGGCTGCGGCGGGGAGGGAAGACGGGACGATCCGCTTGTTCGATGGCCAGGGGCGAGAGGTCCGCACACTGCCCGGACACGCCGGCAAGGTCCTGGCGCTGGCGGCGAGCCCAGACGGAACATCAGTCGCGTCCGGCGGGGGGGACGCCGGGGTTTGTGTCTGGGACGTTACGACCGGAACCGCTCGGGCGTTATTTCGGGGTCACGACCAACCCGTCCGGGCGGTTCGCTTCGCTCCAGATGGGCGGACCTTGTTCTCGGCTGGCGAAGATGGTCTCTGGAAGGCGTGGGATCTGGCCGCGGACCCGGAAGGGCCAGTGGTTCGCGGGCTACCTGCGGCAGTGACTGGGTTAGCCATCCGTCCGAATGGGACAGAATTCGTCGTCGCGCTCGCAGATGGGTCGGTCGACACCTACGCACACCGTGGAGCCGCACCCCAGCGGATTCCCGCAGACTCTCGCGGGCCGATTGGGGTGCTCCGAATCCCTGCCGACGGGCCACCGTTGGGAGTCGAGATTGGGGGCCGGGCGGCGGTGGTCTGGTCGTTCGGACCGACACGCCAGATCCACTTTCGGGCAGAGATTCCCGTACCAGCACGGTCTCTCTCCCGGCCAGAGTTCCCCGGTGGTCCCGTTGCGACCGCCGCCGACCTCTCTGCAACCGGGGATCGGCTACTAGTCGGGGACGACCGGGGCCGGGTGACGATTTGGTCCACCAAGGATCGCCAACTGATCGGTGAGTTCGACACCGGCCTGGCGGCCCCGGTCCGACACCTGTGCATCTCCGACGACGGCAATTGGGTCGCGGCCCAGACCACCGACCATGAGGTCGGAGTCTGGGAAGTGGGCGACCCGAATCGGCGATATCGAGTGGCCGGACACGGGGATGGACTCTGGCTCATCCGCTTCCTTCCTGGCGGGCAACGGTTGGTGACCGCTGGTCGAGGGAGTTCGATCAAAGTGTGGAGTGTGCGCAGCGAGCGGGAAGAACTGACCCTGCTTGGACACATTGGCCGCGTGACTGGACTGACCGTCTCCCCAAACGGACGAACACTGGTGAGCGGGAGCGGAACGGGTGAAGTGAAGCTCTGGGATCTGCGGACCGGGCAGGAGTTGATCGGACTCCGGCGGCACACCGGGCCGGTATCGGTGGCCGAGTTCGCTAGCAACGGACAGACCCTGATCACCGCTGGAACCACTCCCGGTGGCCGTGGCGAACTCGCCTTCTGGGAAGCCCGCGTGCCGTAAGTTGTTCGGAATGACCCTGGAGGGGTCATAGCGATTAGCCGGTGGTTGAGCCCAGCGATACCACCGGGGCAGGGACGGAGAGGATGCGATTACGGATTGACCCCAGAGCAGCGCAAACCGTGGCAGGCGTGGGGGTCGGGGTTGAGGTAGTTGCCACCGCGAACCGGTGGTATCGCTTCGCTCAACCACCGGCTAATTGTTGCGACCCCTCCGGGGTCGGGGTGGCAGGAAAGGCGATCCTGATTGGAAACTCGGTATCACCAGACAATTCACTATAACCTTCATTTCAGGGTCGAGACCGGACTATGCCGTCCCGGCAATAATGATCAGTGGTCTCTTGGCCTCGGCTGGTTCGGCCCGGCGGATCAACTCTCGAACAAGCCAGGGGACGTTCCCCTCGCCAAAAAGGAGGAACCCGAGGGTTCCCGACCACGGGGTCTCGTCGGTCCAGCCGAAGTGGATCTCCGGGGGACGGCCGACCTTGGCCATTTCGAGTGCCACCGCAGCGAGTGTGTGGGCAATCGATGCGGCTCCCGTGATCCGCATAATGTACCGCCCCTCCGCCTCCAGGATCTGGAGGATGGGCTCGTTCACGAATTCGCTCGCATCTGCCAGTTGGACCTCGACGAACACGATCATCAGATCACGCGGGATGCGGTGTTCCCGTCGAATCTGGCCCTCTTTCACCGCCAGGGTCCGCTTGCCTGGCCGGTGCGGAACCAGAATCGTCAGCTCCAGATGGCGGATCGTGTCCCACAAGAAGCGTGAGTCGGGGTCGGCCAGCTTGAACCCGGCAAACCGCAGTTCCCGGCTCCGGACGATCCGGGAGATCAGTGAGGTGACCAGGATCGTGACAATGAAGAAAGTGGCGATTTTGAGCCCGTCCGGCTTCTCGATCACATTCACCACGGTGGTGTACATGAAGACCAGCGTGATGAGGCCGAACCCCCACGGACACCGGGCGAACCACCGCCCCTCTCGCCGCCGCCACACATCAATCACGGAAGCCACGCACCCGCTCGTGATGAGCACCAACACCCCGGTCGCATACGCAGCGCCCTGGGCCTCCACGCTCGCCCGGAAGATCAGGGTGACAACGAGATTGATTCCGGTGAACAACAGCACCAGAGGCCGCGTTGCCCGAGCCCACTCCGGGGCCATTCCATACTTCGGGAGGTACTGGGGAACCAGATTCAACAGCCCGGCCATCGCACTCGCCCCGGCGAACCACAAGATAATCACCGTACTAATGTCGTATGCGGTTCCGAACCATTCGCCAAAGAACGGCAGGAGCGGAGCGGGCTTCCCGTCCGGGCCGTTGTTCTCGCCGTGAGCCAGGTACGCGAGCGCCCGGTCCTTGGCTTTCAACTCGGTGTCCGGGATGTCCGGTCTCTCCACCCCGGCCGCAGTCACCCGGGTCAGGTGATCGGGCGGGATCAGACAGGCCACCACGACCGACGAGCCGATGAGGAAGACGGACATGATCGCGGCGGCCGTGATCATGAGTTTGCGGGTATTCCGGATTCGCCCCTGTGGCTCCTTCGGATCATCGTCGGGGTTGCCCTTCACCAACGGCATCACCGCCACCCCGGTCTCGAATCCGGAGAGTCCCAGCGCCAGCTTTGGGAAAATGAGCAGACAGATCGCGATGGTTGTAAAGATCCCGACACCGGAGAGGGGCGGGTCTTTCAAATACCACTCCCCCACCTCGATCCGACTGATCAATTGGTGGTAGTACTCCGGGTGTTCGACCAGATAAACGACTCCGGCTCCGACCACCACGGTGCTCAACGTGAGGTACGCTCCCACGATCAACACGGCCAACCCGATCACCTCCCGGAACCCCCGCATGAAGGAGGCCCCCAGGAGAACGAGCAAAAACGAGGTGACGTAGATGGCCTGTCGGGTCTTCTCCGCGTCGTCGGGGGCGGCCCACGGCCAGTGCGGATTTGTGATGAGGTGGACCGCAGCATCGGCAGCTGAGAGGGTCTTGGTGATCACGAAGTCGGTGGCTGCAAAGCCCAGGAGGACAAGTACGAGGATCTTCCCACCCCAGCCCGACACAAGCGCAGCGAGCATCCCGATCGACCCCTGCCCCTCATGCGAGCGGCCGGCCACGTGGGAGTAAATCGGCAGCGCTCCGAACAGTGTGACCAGGACGAGGACGATGGTGGCCAGGGGCGCGAGTAACCCAGCGCTTTCGTACGCGATGGAAGGTTGGTAGCCGAGGGTGGAGAAGTAATCGACCCCGGTCAAGCACATCACCCACAACCAGAAGGATTGGGGGTGGGTCGGCTTGCCCGACTGTGGGGCGGAGCCCGACGGTTCTTTCATGGAAGTGCGGGAAGGCCGCCGGTGGGCCGTGCGACGGGCACGGCGGTGACGGACGGGCCGGGGTGGTTACAGGTGGGCTCACCGCCCCAAAACCGGTGGCTAAGATAGTGGAAACCAGGGGGATGGGAAACAGCATTCAGGATCGGACCGCGCTCACGACACTGTTATCCATCTACGCTGCCGGACCTTGCGGCACGGGGTCGTGGTTTTTCCACGGCTGACTACCATCCTTGTCGCGGGAGAGCCGAACACGGTGCTGGGCGTCGACTTCGGAAACGGGGAGATTCCGCACCACGGGATTCGGTCTCCACTGACAAGCATCTGTCACGCCGCCTTGAGCGCGAAGTCCGGGCGGTCGAGGCGGAAGTGGGGGCTGTAGTACGGGTCACCGGCCTTCAAGACGGCCGACCACTTCAGGTGGAACAGGTCGTACTCGCGCTTGAATCGGGCCTGCTTCTCGGCGGTGTCCTCGTAGCCCCGGGTCTTCGATTCGAGGTGATACAACTCCGCGTCCGGGGTCCACACCACTCGATAGCCCGCTTTCAGTACTGACAGGCACAGGTCGACATCGTTGAACGCCAGCACGAACCCCTCATCGAATCCGCCCACCCGCTCGAACACGGCTCGCGGCATCAACAGACATGCTCCGGTCACCGCTGCCACGTTTTGGGTGATCCTCAACCGCTGCATGTAGCCTTGTGCGTGCCGCGGGTAGAACAGATGCGAATGCCCGGCCACCCCACCCATCCCGACCACGATCCCCGCATGTTGGATCGTATCGTCGGCGTAGTACAGCTTCGCCCCGACCGCTCCGACCCCGGGCTGGGCGGCCAGCTTCACCATCGTTTCAAGCCAGTCCGGGTTAATCGCTTCAGTGTCGTTGTTGAGGAACAGGAGGAAGTCGCCGCGGGCCTGGCTCGCTGCGAAATTGTTCACGGCTGCGTAGTTAAATGGCTTTGTCCACTCCACAATCCGGATGTGCGGCTGCTTCCGCAGTTCCGCGTAGTAGGCGTGAGTTTCGGGAAGCTGGCTCCCGTTCTCGACGATCACGACTTCAAAGTTGGCGTAACTGGATCGCGACAGCGACTCGATACACCGGGCGAGCATCGCTGGCTGATCCTTGTTCGGAATGATGACGCTCACCAGCGGTTGTGTCCGCAAGTGATACACGACCTGGTACGTTCCGAGAATCGGACCATCGTGGACCGACCCATCAATGCCGACTCGCCCGAGGTGCTCCTCCACCGCTCGCTTCCCGGCCTCGTAGGCGTAGTTCTTGCTTCCCTTGTTGGCTGCGGTCGACTGGGCGTGCATCCGCCAGTGGTAGAGAACGTGGGGAATGTGGACAATCCGCCGGGCCTGTTCGGTCGCCCGTAGCACCAGATCGTAGTCCTGTGAGCCATCGAACCCGGGGCGGAACTCTCCCACCCTCCGGAAGAGGTCTCGTGTCAGAATCGTGAGGTGGCAGATGTAATTCCGACTCCGCAACGTCTCCGGCGACCACTCCGGCTTGAAGTTGGGTTCGACCCGGTCGCCGTGGGTGTCGATCTTGTCTTCATCCGAGTAGAGAAAATCCGCCTCTGGGGCCTCATTGATCGTCGACACGATAGTATGCAACGCGAACGGGGCGAGGGTGTCGTCGTGATCCAGCAGAGCGAGGAAGTCCCCGGTCGCGAGGTCGGCGGCGGCAATCGAATTCCCCACAATCCCCGCGTTCGTCGGCAAGTACGCCACTTTCACCCGTGAATCGGCCGCGGCAGCACGCTCCAGGATCGGGCGAACATGCTCGGCCGGGCTGGCCCCGTCGGCGAGACATAACTCCCAGTTCGGGTACGTCTGGTTGCGCACCGACGCAATCATGGCCTCCAGGAACGCGGCGGGAGGATTGTAGACCGGCACCACGATGCTGATCTTTGGCGAGCGGGCGAACCGGTGGCTTCGCTGCCTCTGGAGCGCGGCCGTGTCTGGTTCGTGGCGGGCGATCCACCGTCGGTATTCGTCCGGGGGGGTACACTCGCTGAGGTAGCGCTCGTCCGGAGGGGGGCCATCCTTCGCTTTCCGGCGAGACCAGAGCTTTGCCGGCAGACGGGTGACCCGGCGGGTCACGGATTTCAGAACTGTCCGGCGGCGCGTGTGGAGCGGGAAGAGTCGGTCGAGCAGCTTGTTCGCGAAGGACGCAGCGCGGAAGGCTTTCGACCCCTTGATCGCAGCGAGTTCCGCTTGCTTCTGTTCGAGCAATTCGGTCCGCCTCATGATGGCGGCTTCGAGTTGCTCAATCCGGCGGCGAGCGACGGCAAGATCCCACCCGGGGTCGGCCGGGTGTGCGAGGTTGGCCATGTTCGGCTCCGTCCGTGGGGCGGTCAGCGCAACCCACCGTGCGGAAACGATACCGATCGCGCGCCCGTGGCCGCAACCCCGGTTTCACAGCCTTGATTCAGGAGTTCCAGGGCTTCCGCCCTGGGCTCAGAACGAACGCCCCATCCGGGGCTTAGAACGAGCGGTCTACGGCCACAGAGATCAGGGTTTTGAGCCGCAAAGCGGCGGCCGTTCTTGGCCCAGGGCGGAAGCCCTGGGAACCCTCTGGTTCAATCTCCATCCCGAACGGCTAACGCCCTGCGGGCAGAGTCCCCACTACCAAAGTACAGTCGTTGGATCCGGTCGCGGGTTGGGCCGAGTGGTTTGTCGAACCGGCTCAGTTTCATTCCGTGCAAATCCTCGGTCTTGTTCCCGAGATGGTCGAGCATCCACACGTCCCGGCGAACCTCTGCCTCGATGACGCGGCGAAGGAACGGTCGGGCAAGCCGCAGGGCTCCGTTCGGACCAGGCCAGGCGCTCTTCCCATACACGAGCAGAGTCAGGATGGTCGAATCCGCATTGGCAGGGGCGAAGAGGTTCACGATCTTCATCCGGAACCATGCCGGGCGGCCCGTTCGGGGATCGATCCAGTCGTGCTCATGCACATTGTGGACCGGGGAGAAGCGGGTCACCCAGTTGTCGTGGAACACCGCATCCCGGCGGGCTCCCATGAGCTGTCGAACCCACCACGGGAGGGGCTTAGGTGGGCCGGACGAGGCCACCCGGACCTCGTTGTCGGTCGATTCCACCTGCATCACGACCTCCGACAGTCGGTCGAGGTCGTATCCGAACACCATATGCGTTGCCCCTGTGTGCTCCATCTCGCAAAAATTGTCGATGGTGAGTGTCAGAGGAGCCTGAACAAGGTGGCGATGTTCGCAGATCCGGAAAAACCCGTCGATTGGGAACGTCGGGAATGGAACCTCACGGCCGGACCCTTTGAGCCAGATTGTCCCGTGTTCCTCGCGCGTATCGTAGGTGTCGATCTGACAGCGGAGCTTGGGGGTGCCGGGGCTCTCCCCTTCTCCCCCAGCGGTGAACGACCAGCCGTGGTAGGGGCAGACCAGGCGGTCGTGCTCGACCCGGCCGAGACTGAGACTCATCCGCCGGTGGGGGCAGATGTCGGACACCGCTGCGACCTTGCCAGCACGATCGCGAAACAGGGCGATCGGTCGGCCGTCGAGATGGACACGGACAGGTTTCCGGCCTAACTCCCGGGCGAGAAGGACGGGGTTCCAGTGATCGAGTGCAGCCATGTCATCAACCCAAAAAGCCCATTAAAAAAATCCTTCCTGAGAGTCTATCGGATGGGGGACGTGGGCAATATCGGGAAAATGACACATCGGCGAATCCAGAGGGTGGCGCACCCGAACAATCGTCGCAACCCCCGTCGAAATCATGGGCTGCGACGATCGGGGGTTGGTTGTCGAGTCTCCCACACGAACACGGTCGAGCGGTCTCATTTCCGGAACAGACACCTGGTCCTTTTCTCGCTGTTGCAATCTCTTGCACCTGGCTACCATATGGGAGGCTCCAGGGAGCGGTTGTCATGGCGGAACCAGCACTCGAACCGATCGGTTGGGAGCGGGCGCTCATGGCTGCG
Organism: Gemmataceae bacterium; assembly: GCA_003136315.1. GTDB lineage: Bacteria > Planctomycetota > Planctomycetia > Gemmatales > Gemmataceae > Urbifossiella. Next base: position 11,436 of record PLDW01000080.1, read on the forward strand.
GAAAAGGTCAAGGAACGGCTTCGCAGAGCGACTCGCGCGCTCGATGCGGCCGGTGTGCCTTACGCTGTCGCCGGTGGCAACGCTGTGGCCGAATGGGTCGGGCGGGTTGATGAAGATGCCGTCCGCAATACGCGCGATGTCGACATCCTGGTTCAGCGCGCTGACCTTTCGGTGGTTCGGGCCGCGCTCGAAGCGGTTGGCTTTATTTATCAGCAAGTCCTCGACATCGATCTGTTCATTGATGGACCGCAAGGCAAACCCAGCGGCGGGATCCACCTTCTGTTCGCCGGGGAAAAAGTCCGGCGAGACGACGACCATATCTTGCCGACTTTGAATGAATCAGAACGCGCAAGCGAATTCCAGGTCGCCAACCTGGAGGCCGTGGTGAGGATGAAGTTGACCGCCTACAGACGAAAGGACCAGGTTCACCTGCTGGACATGATCAGCGTTGGTCTTCTGGACGCCACCTGGCCAGCCCGCTTCCCGCCCGCACTCGGTACACGATTGCAACAATTGCTCGACGACCCCAATGGGTGAGAGGGTGACTTCTTCACCCGCGGCACCGGTGCGGCCTCCAGCACCTTCCCCCGCTCGGCGGGTTACTTCTCCGGCCCCACCGTCGCGCCCCAAACCCGCGATTGATGCCTTCTCAAGCGTCGAAACCAGCGAGGGAGAATCAGTGCGTGGGTCTGATCGGTCCCTTGATCGGAGTGTGCTGGCCGGGTGACCTCAACTTGCGTCTGCCGGTGCCAGGGTGCTCGCTGGGGTCCGGAAGATTCGCGGAGCGATCGGGTTCGTCAGTTTGGCATTCGGCAGCTTGATGTAGCGGAGTTGGCGGACCCGCACGACCCCGCAGTACACCTGCTTGGGAGCTGGGATCAGTTCCCCGTCGCGGAACGTCGGAGGCTCATCCTTGACCACGAGGGCCAGGTTTCTCGGGAGGACAGCCAGTGCCTCGCGTCGCGCCAGGTTCCGAACCTGAAGCTTCTGCCAGGATGTACTGCGGAACACGGCTTCCAGATTTTGAATTTGCCCCTCGTCATCGAACTGGAGCGTCGGTAAGTCGCGGGTTTCCGCAGCTGTTAACGTAAGGTTCAGAGCGGGAAGAGTGGCCAGGGATTTGATTGCCGTTCGGCGATTCATGGATGCATCCTCGGGAGGAATCGAGTTTTTGAGAAAATCAGTCGAGATTCATTTCGTCAATTCGAACGAATCGAGATCGCAGGCATCGCTCAGCGGGACACACGCCGGAAGAACGGCACAACCGGCCGGTAGCGACGGGCCAGCTGATCAAATTTGGGTTGGGGACCGGGGTTCCCGAATACGGCATTGCCCACCGCTTCGCCCCCCCGGTGAACCCCCAACCCGCCCGCCCCCACCCGCACCGGGAGTGTGACGACACCGTTCACCGGGTCGAACTGCCAGTTCGTCACCGGGGTGGTGGGGTCGAAGTAGGCTTCGACGAGGTCTTGTTTGCCACCGACGCCCAGGAAGAAGGGTGTTCCCTTCGAGGTCTGACTGTCCGGGTCGTAGGTCGCTTCCAGAACCCACGGGAAGCCATTATAAAACCCGGTTAGTTTGACTCTCTGCGTGCCGCCGGAAGCATCACCCGTATACGCCGGGGGGGTGTCGGCTGCGACCACCACCTGAATCGGGACCACAGCCCCAGCGGCGGCGGGGCCGATACTCTGTTGCAACTCCCCCAGCCACGGAGTTTCGTCCCCCGGGCTGGCGAATTGCGCGACCAGATTCGTCCGGTCAACCACCGCCACGAACTGGGTTCGCAGGTCGCCGGGAAGAATGTCCGACACTTCGGCCCCCAGAACGATCGGGTTGTTCGGGTCGGCCGGATCACCGCCTCGCACCTCGAAATAGCCGACTGTCATTACCACCAGATAGGTGTCGGTGACAGTGGTGACGTTGTTGAACGCCTTCCGGAGGGGTTCCCAGGCCAGATACGGGTGGAGGGGAGTCGATGGTGACGATTCGGGCCGCTGGAACAACGGCAAACCGTCCGAGGGACGCGAACGCAAGATTGTGTCATCAAGCCCGGTCGACACCCGGTTTCCGCCGCCCGGCTGGAAGACGGGGCTGCCCAAACTCTTGAGGGGTCGGTCCCCCCCGGTGCCGACCTCATCGTAGGTTGCCCCGACCTGACCAGGGAATCCGGGGGTCCGTGTGGCGGTCAACCCCTGCCAGATCACGTCCACATCCGCCGAGGAGAACCTGTTCGCCGGTTGCGGATCGAGGACGGCGTTGAACACCCGTTGATCCCAGACCATGTTCAGGTTCACCTTCCCGGGAACTCGGCCACCCTCCGGCACCCCATGCAACCAGGGCTTCACCGCAAGTAATTCGAGTGTCCGGTGGAATGATGAGCCGGCGGCGAACATCGCCCCTGCGGGGTCGTTTCCAGTCGCGAGGTGCTGGAGATCGTGCCGGTGAAACAGCGGCGGACCGTCCGCCTGGGGGACCGCGAACTGGTGCGTCAACTCGTGAGGCTTGACGGCGGCCACGTGGAACAATTCGCAGGCGTTGACGACACGTCGGTCCAGATGTACGAGCCACTCGAACGGGGCCAGGAGAGTGTCTGGGCCTGGGGCGACCGGAACGACAGGTGGGTTCGCTGTGATGCTATTGTGGCGGAAAAAGCTCGCCTGGATGCCTGACGGTTGTCCCATCGAGTCGAGGTTCTGCTGTTTCAGAACGAGCGTTCGGGGGTAGGTGAGAGTCGGGTCTCCGGCCGCAGCTAGTGGTTGGATGCGGCCAATCGAGGAGCGGCTGGTGGCTGGCGGTGGTGGGCTCCGGGGGCCATCTGCCGCCACCCGGATCGCATCCTGGATGCGCACCCCGGTCATGTAGTCGACGGTGATGTAGGGGTTCGTCGCACCCGGCGGCGCATACGGACACGCCAGGCGTTGAAGCACCAGCGCATGATCGGTGGCGTTGAGTGGGGTCAGTACGTCCGGGACGATATCAGCCTGGTTGACGCCAGCGCTTGGCCAGGTGTAGTAAAGCTGATTCGTCCCGGCAGTTAGATCGGCTGGTTTTTGAAGGATCAGGCGGAACCGCGGATCGGTCTTCGGGTCGGGCACGAAGGCGACCGAATCGGCCGTCGCAGGGTTGAGGGTCGGGCCGATCACCGCAAAACCGTGGCGGCTGGGGAAGCGGGCCGTGTACCGGCCGGAGTTCGGCTCGACCCGGTCGGCGAGCCACGGCCCGTGGAGAGGGTCAAGAACCCCGACACCCAGGAAATCGCACAGCAGCTTCGGCGAGATCGAAGAGACAAGGCCAGTGACATTCGCTTGGCGGTGGGCACTGAGATCCCTACGAACATCGGTCCCGTTGGTGTACACGGCAACTCGGTAGGCCGAGAACCCCTGGGCGCGATACCGCAGTGGCACCGACCCGGGAGCGTTACTGTCGTAATACAGTGGGTTGCTGGAATCGGTCTCCGCGCCACCTGGGTTCAGCAGTTCGACAAAAAATCGGACCTGGAAATCATGGGTCGCCTGCTGGGCTGTGCGATCCGCCGGATCATTCGCCACCTCGGCGTATCCCTCGTTGAGGATCAGTCGCGGTTTCTCGACCCCGAACACGACCCGGTTTGGTAGTTCAGCCGGGTCGAAGTTGGCCGCCGCGAGGGGATCCTTCGTGTTGATCGGGTTCCACACGAACGGGGTACTGATGTCGTCGTCATCGATCGCATCAACCATGTTGACGGCAACCTGCGCCAGCCACCGCCGCGTCTCCGTGTCAGTCGAAGCACCGGTGGCGATGACGAGGGCGGCCAGGATGTCGGCCGCAAGTGCCTGCCGGTCGCGCCATGCTGCGTGAAAGTTCTTGAGGTTCGTTGGCCCGAGCGGCTTCAACCGATCGGTCCGGTAGTCCGTCAGCGGACGGTTCAGGTCCACCGAAGCAACCGCGGCAAATCGGTTCCGCACACCCGCCGAAGGAGTCCCCACATCCGACCCCTTTGCGGCACCCGTCGCGACCGCAGCCAGGTCGAGGATCGGTGCGGACGGGCTCAAGGTCGGGACGGTCTCCGAGCCAGTCAACTCATACGCACTCGCATCGCCGAAGAAGTTCGGAGCCAGCCCTGGCCGCCGGAGAGAGTTACTCACCGGGGTGACCAGCATCCGCACGGCGTTCGCTGGCGTCTTCGGTCCACTCCCGTTGAACAGGCTGGCGAAGACCGTACCGGGCCGCCCCAGATAGGTCTGATAGGTAAACTCCTCAGGTGCGCCGGAGTACTTCGGCCCAAACCAGCCGAGATCGGAAATCGGGAAGAGCCGGGCCGTCGGCGACTGGACGCCAAACTGGAGGCGGTCCCACTGATAAGGGACAAAGAAGCCGGGATGATACGCGGCCTCCCCGGTCGCAGTCGGACGGGTGCGATTGGCTGGAAGGAAGTCACTGTTATCGAACTGACCGGCTGGCCACATGGGGGTAGAGCCGAACTGCGCTCCGGTTCCCGCGCCGGGCAGCCTCACGGGTAGCCCCTGGCCGGCCCCATCCCAGTCGACACGAGCCGATTCTGGAGGTAGCGTCTGCCGACCCGGGAACTGAGGGGCAGCAGGGTCGGGGTGGAAGACGCGAGCAATCGTGGTCGCCCCGCGCGGAGAGGGTGTCGTCAAACCCCGATAGCGAGTCCGGACGAGTGCCGCCGCGGCGGGGCTCGGATCGCCAGAGTGGGTCCGGGGGAAAACTGGTACGAGGCTCACTTCATAGGGACCGAATCCCATGTTCGATGCGTGAGAGCCACTGTTGCGCAGGTTTCCCGCCACATTGAGGTTCACCCGGCCATCCAGCGGCAGGACCAGGGGGGCAATGAGTGGAGTGATCCGCCGCCCCCGCCACGTAACCACGCCCAGGTTTGCGTCAAGCCAGACGCTGTCGTTCCGCTGGACCCCGACTCCACCCCAAAGGTTTTGCACATCGCCGGTGAACGACCCGTCCGCATTCGGAGGCGGATAGGGGAATTGAGAGACATCACCAGGAAAGAGGACATGGTCAGCCGGTCGCGGGCGGAGGATCTTGAACCGCCCGCGGGAATTGGTCCAGTTCGGATTGGGGCGGAGCACACCAGGGATCGGCGGGTCGAGACGGCCGAACAGTGTTGGCCGGTGGAAGGACGGCACAACCACCTGCCCGGTGGATGGGTCGGCGACCCCGACAGCCAGATTATTCCGGTCCGGGTAGGTGTAAGAAGCGTTCTTCCCGACGTAAATCCCCGGGACGGAGACGAACGGGGCAGTCGGTCCCGTCCGGATCGGGATGCCCCCGGTCGATCGTTCCGGGTCGACGAGCGCAGCGTTCGCCGGCACCAGAGGGTCGGGGCGATAGGTGAAGTTGATCACCTCGGCCCGGTCGAGAATGCCCACACCTGGCAGGGAAAGTGGTTCGTGGAACAACCCGACCCCGTTGTAGGGGGTCGTGTTGTTCCCGCCCGGATTCGCGCCATAGATCAGCCGTGCCAGGTCGTGTCCGCGGAGGGCGGTGGTGGTGTCGCGTCCGGTGTCACCGACCGGATAGACCAGTTGACCGAGGAACCCAGTAGCGGCAACTGTGGGATCGGGTCGGAGATCTCCAAGGTCGGACTGACCCTCACGATAGATCCGCGCCGAGGTGGCCGCGTCCCCGGAAACATACACGAATGTCAATCCCACTACCGCGAAGAGAGCAAGCAGGACGAGAACCACAAGCAGGATGGCTCCACTGCGGTTCGGAGTGAACGAGGACCGGAGATATCGTGGATGGCGGGGCACAGCGCCTCCGTAGTCGCTTCATGGCAACTCAGGCGAGATCTCAGACATCGTTGGGGCAGGGGCAAGTCTCAATGCTAGGATAATTGACCATTAAAGTCATCGCCAACCCCAAATCGTCGGATTGGGATGGACTCTATGGGAAGACTGTAGCGATTTTCCTGACGGTGCCGTGAGGAACCAGCGGTTCGCTTGATCTCCAGAAGAGACAAGTGCTTCGGTGGCCTGCTGCCGACAAGGCGGATGGGAATTTAGGCAGGAGGGGGGAGAAAATCGACCAGCGGGCTCGGGTGCCACGGGCGGCTCGTCGGGGATCGTGTGCCACGGGCGGCTTGCCCGGGGCTCGGCTGCCACGGGCGGCTTGCCCGGGGCTCGGCTGCCACGGGCGGCTCGTCCGCCCGTGCAACGCCTTCACGGGCGGCTTGCCCGTGGCACCCACAACCTGTGGAAGGTCATTTCCGGCCGCCTCCCTTAAGTGTTGGGCAGATGGAAATCTCCCATGAGCCGCTTGGGTTTTCTCACCTCCCCGCTTGCGGGGAGGTCGCCGCGAAGCAGGCGGGTGGGGTGTGTGAGGTGCCGTGTGGTGAAGGCTCGACCCCCTCCCGGCGAGCAAAGCCTCGCCGACCTCCCCCGCTTGCGGGGGAGGAAAAAACCCGATACTGCACCACACAGATCAGGGTACTCTTTCTCTTGCCCAACGCCTTGCTTCCCGATGACCTGGATCACCGGATCAGTCGGACAAACGCGTCACTCCAGAAGGCCAGAGGCTCATGACGGCACTCCTTGATCAGATCACGGGATTTTTCGGCTCGATCGGCCTGGACTACAGCGAAGGACCAATCGAAGGTTCGACTTTTTTGCCGGGGCTTGCGATTGAGCGAGGGAGCCTCGTCTTCGACCGCGCGAGTCTGAAGTTCCCGGGTGATCTGCTTCACGAGGCCGGGCATCTCGCTGTGATGTGTCAGGCACGACGACGCACGGCCCACCGGTCGGTCGGGAAGTTTGCAGCGGAGGAACTGGCTGCGATTGCCTGGTCTTATGCGGCGGTGGTCCACCTCGGTCTGGCACCGGCGGTGGTATTCCACCCACACGGATATAAGGGCGGGTCTGACGCTCTGATCGAAAACTTCACTAATGGCCAGACGATGGGTGTACCGTTGCTCCAGTGGCTCGGGATGTCGGCCGAGCCGCGGCGGGCGGCGGAACTGGGGGTTGCACCCTACCCCGCGATGATTCACTGGCTCAATGAATCCGGAGAGGACATCGTCACGGCACGGAAGCGGACTGCAAAGGCGACCGATCATCTGTGACCCGTTCGTGGTGGACCCGTCGGTCAACCAGTGGGGTTGCTGTTGGCGGCGACCAGTCCCGGTGGTCGCCATTCCATCTGATAGTAGACCCCGGTGGAGTCGATACGGACAAATCCCAACCGTTCATAAAGCGGCATCGCAGGGTTGAACACTTCAACATGAATCCGCACCGGGCAGCCGGTGGCGGTTGCTTCGGCAAGGAGTTGTCCGAGTAATTTCGACCCGATCCCAGCCCTTCGGAACTCGGGGAGCAAAGCGATATCGATGATCCGAAGTTCTGTCGGTTCGCGTAGGACGTACAACCGGCCAGCCGGTTGGCCATTGCACAGGATCACGTCAAACGCAGCGTCCGCGTAGTGCTCACGGTAATAGGTGTCCTGAGCGCGGAACTGCATCCGCAGAAAGTCCTCAACCTGGTCGGAGGTCCAGCCCGTCGGGGCGAGTTCCTCGTACCGAGTGCTGGCATACACCCGATACAGGAATTCGGCCTCGTCCACTCGGGCAGGTCGCAGACTGATCGCCTTCGGTGAGTGGGAGTCGGGCAGTGGGGAGCTTGCCACGGCTCATCAACTCCGGGTCGGGTAAATGCCAACCATGGCGATGATGAAGCTCACCGTGAGGTATGGTTGGAGGTTATTGTGTGGCAGGCTTCCCCCGGTCGGGCCGCACGACGAGGCAGACATCAGTTGGGTTGGTGCCGGCGAAGCGAACGGAATGAGGGTGCGGTTCCCGCCGATCAGGTTCCCGCCGGGGGTGAGGGAGCCTCCGGTCGCATCAACGGTCTGGAAGTTGTGAGTGTGCGCTGGCAGTTGCGTGTTCAAGAGAGTGACAGTCTTCTCTCCACCGACCTCACCGACGACCCTGGAGGTCAACCCCGCACCGTTCCCCTGGTGCATCGGGGCAGTGCCCTGGAAGTTCGGCAAGCCGAATGTCGAAGTGCCGTTCCCACCGAAGTTCGTCCCCAGGAGCGAGAACAGCGCGGCGTTCTGCGAGATCGAGAGGAGTTGCCCCTGGCACATGGCCCAGCCCTGGGGGGCGAAGTTGCCTGCGAACATCCGGACTTCACCAAGAAATTGGTCAGACATGGCCGGCTCCTGATTCGGTTAGCTACGGGAGGGGAAAATGCCATTTAAGGCGATAATAAACGTGAGCACCTGGAACGGCATCAGGTTATCGTGTGGCTGGCTTCCTCCGGCAGTCGCCAGGGTCGCTCCTGCCATCAGACTCAGAGTGCCGGCGTTCGGGGCAGCGTACAGGTCGTTGGTTCCGCCGGTGGCGGCATATAACCCCCCGGCAGGACTCATGGCCCCGGCCGCTCCATTGGTCCCGAAGGCCGTGTGCTGATGGTTCGGGATCTGCGTACCGCTGAGCGTCACCGTTTCGGTCCCAGCGATCTGACCCTGAACAAATGTCCCCTGGGCGCTGGTCCCCATATGCACGGGGAGCCGACCTTGCAGGTTGGGCAGTGCGAACGTGTTGACTCCGTCCCCGCCATAGGTTGTGCCGATCAAAGTGAACAGGGCCGCGTTTTGGCTGATCGAGAGCAACTGGCCATTGCACATGGCAAAGCCTGAGGGGTTAAAAGTCCCCCCAAACATGCGGATCTCACCAATGTAGGGTTCGGCCACGGGTGGCTCCAGGTTGGGTGTTAACTGCGGGTGGGGTAAATGCCCGAGAGGGCGATGCAGAAGTTCAGGACAAGATACGGCTGCATGTTGTTGTGGGGCTGGCTGCCGCCGAACGCGACAACTGCGTTATTGGCGAACGCAGCAGTGGTACCCCCGGAGTAGAGGGCGAACGTCGGGGCACCAGGAAGGTTCCCGGTGGCGGGTCGCTGATTGGCCGCCGGGGTCACCACCCCTTGCATCGTGTGGGTATGCGCGGGCATCTCACCTGTGACCAGGGTGTGATTGGCCTCCCCGCCGGTTGCACCGAGGACATTCGATGGACCAGTCGAGACCGGCACACACCCCTGAAAGTTCGGCAGTTGGAAAGTCGTCGTCCCATTCCCGCCATAGGTGGTACCGATGAGCGAGAAAAGTGCTGCGTTCTGGCTGATTGCCAAGGTCTGGCCGTTGCACATAGCCCAGCCCGAGGGCGCGAAGTTGAACGAAAAAATCCGGATCTCCGCGAGGTACGGTGAGCTCATGAGAGAGTCCTCTGGGTTCAGGTGAATATCGCTTCGAGTAACAGCCCCTCTTCGTCGCGACCGACAGGCACCATGAAAATCTCGAGTCGTCCATGCTGATCGTGTTCGAGACCGATTGTGCCTTGGGGGATGTAACCAGCGGTGCGGGCACGAAACAGCAGCGAGAAGGCACGTCGGGCGGGTCTGCCAGCCAGGGCCGGTGTCTCCCGAAGGGCCTTCACCTCCAACAGATCGAGCGTCAAGGGCGGGCCGCCCCCGAGCACCGGGGCCACGAATGCGGCCGGGCGGGGCGGGGCAAAATCAGCAGTCGTCAGACGATCTAGCATGTTAGACGAGTTAGGTTATGCCGTGGGCTATCCAACCCCGAGTGTCAACTCGTGTGAATGAGGATGGTATGGGCAATCGGTGCAAATGACAAAGGAAAAATCGGTCCTGGCTGGCATTTTTTTCGGATTCTGATCAAGTTGCGGTTTGAGATGCCGAGTCCCTGGGGAGTCGCGACCACTGGGGAGTTGTCTGTCGATGCTCGACATCAACTGAGGTGATCTGTCCATTTCCCGACCCGAGATCGAACAAGACTATCCTTTGGAGTGGTTACTTTCCGTCCACAAATACCCACAGAGTGCCCCGCTGGCGTGTCCCGTCCTTGTCGCGGATGGCAGTCACAGCCCACCAGCCCGGCTCCGTTGGGGTCACTGTGACCGTTCCGATACGGTCGGTCCGGGCGGTCCGGGTGATGTGTTCATCCGGGGGCAACTCCTTCGGGGGGATCGGGTTGTATCGCTCAATCTCCACCAGAGCCCCACCCACGGGTCGTCCGCCTGCCTCTGCGGGCTCAGCGAACTCGGCCCGGAACGCGATACCGGGGACCAATCCGTATGGCCGCGTTAGCGGGAGGGGTTCAGGGAATCCCGCGACCCCGGCCTTGCGGTCCCACCCGTTCTGCGTCTGGACGTGAACGATCACCTTCACGAAATCATGCAGCGGCAATAATTCCCCTTCCACTTTCACAGGTGTGGCTACCGCGACGACAATGTGGTCACCACGCTTCTCGGGTGTAAATTTCGCCCGGAACGTAGCAACCTTCTTCCCGTCGATTCCATCAACTGTGATCTTCTCCAGTTTGCCTATCAGGTCGATCTTGGTCCCATCTGGGGCAATGACGAAGAGTTGTTGGGGGGGCTGGGTATCGAACAACTGGTGCTCGAACGGGTGGCCGAACTGGTACGTGAGGGTGACCACCTCCCCTGTCTTCGTGGCGTGGGGTTCCGGTAACAGGATGTGGTAGTGGGCGTCGGCTGCAGCCGGCGCGAGCAGCAAGATGACAGCAGCAAGCAGGCTGCGACGGATCGTCATGGGTGGGCTCCTGGTGAGGGAAAACCAGTCGGAAAATCGGTATTACGACCTCCCGATCCGTCATACGACACGACTGCCCGCCGGCAAGCCGACGTCACCTGGCCACCTGGGGTACGGCGGGTAGGCTATTGACCCGAGGGGATTCGCAGTTTACCATTCACCTTACCTGCCAACCGACGGGCGCTTTCGTCCGCTCTCGCCACCCCCGCGGCCATCGTCCCCCGACCCGCCGTAAAATCCCCCCTGGCACCCGCCGGGGTTTGCTCGATGAGTTCCGGAGACCTCCCCATGCGCCGGCTCGTTTTCGGCTTCGCCGTGGTGGCCGCGTGTGTACTCGCTGCCAACATCACCGCCCAACCCCCCCAGCCCGGATTGCCCTCCCCGCGGATCAATACCGTGTTCCCGACCGGGGCGAAGGTTGGCACCACCGTCGATGTCACCCTCACCGGGTTCGACCTCGACGAGCCAACTGGTCTGCTCTTCTCACACCCGGGAATCAAGGGCGAATACGAGTTGTCGAAAGACCCCCCGGCCGACCCCAAGAAGGAGAAGGAGAAGGAGAAGGGCCAACGCAAGAAGCGGAACCCGGGCGAGCCCCAGACCTTCAAGGTCGCCGTCGACCCGGCCGTGCCGCCTGGTATCTACGACCTGCGGCTGGTCGGCAAGTGGGGCGTGAGCAATCCCCGGTCATTCGTCGTCGGTGAATTCACGGAGGTCAACGAGAAGGAGCCGAATAACGATGTGCCCGAAGCCCAGAAGATCGAAATCGGGACCACCATCAACGGCGTGATCGGGACACCGACAGACGTTGATTACAGCGTCTTCACGGGGAAGAAGGGGCAGCGGGTCATCGTCTCGTGTGTGGCATCGTCGCTCGACAGCAAGGCCCGGCCAATGATCGAGATCTTCGACGTGACCGGCCGAAAGCTGGCCCTGAACCGGAATTACAAGGACACAGATGCCCTCACCGACCTGATCCTCCCCGCCGACGGCGATTACTACATTCGACTGTTCGAGTTCACCTACCAGACGGGTGGCCCGGACCATCCCTACCGGCTGACCGTGAGCACCGCCCCGTGGATCGATGCGGTTTACCCCCCGGCGATCGAACCGGGCAAGCCCGCTCAGGTGACGCTCTACGGCCGGAACCTGCCGGGCGGCCAACCGGCCGACGGGTTCACGATCGATGGCCGACCGCTGGAAAAGGCCGTGGTGACGGTCACCCCACCGACCGACCCGATCGCTGCCCAGCGGCTTGCACTGCGGGAGAAGATCGATCCGGTGACCGCCCTGCAGGATGGGTTCGAGTACCGGATCAAGGGGCCAGGCGGGACATCGAACTCGGTCCCGATTTACTTCACTCGCGAGAAGGCGGTGGTAAAGAAGAACACCGGCGGGACGAAACCCGACACCGCCGAGCCGATCCCGACCCCGTGCGAGGTGGTCGGGATGCTGCACCAGAGGGGCAACCGCGACTGGTACAGCTTTGAGGCGAAGAAAGGCGAGGTGGTGTATATCGAGCTGGCTGGCGAGCGGATCGGCAGCCCGGCTGACTTCTACTTCACCGTCCACAACACCGCAGCCAAGAACGACATGATGGGTCCAGAGCAGGACGACGACCCGGACACCCTCCACCCCACCGAGTTCTACACCCGAACCTCCGACCCGGCCCCGTACCGGTTCGTCGTTCCGATGGATGCGAAATACCTTGTCGCGGTTGGGTGCCGCGAATCGACTTCCTTGTACGGCCCTCAAACTGCCTACCGACTTCGGGTCGGACCACCGAAGCCCGACTTCCGGGTCGTGGTCAAACCGTACGGCAAGAGTTCTCCCGCGGGATCGGCAGGACGTCAGGACGGAACCGAAGCGTTTGAGGTTTACGTCCACCGGATCGATGGGTTCAGCGGATCGGTCACGGTGACCGCCGAGGGACTCCCGGCCGGGGTGACTGCGAAACCGAGCACGATCGGCCCGACCGCCCGGTGGGGCGTGTTGGTCCTGGATGTGGGGGGCGCTGCCGGAACATCCACCGGTCCGATTACGGTGAAGGCGACCGCCACCATTGATGGTAAGCCAGTCCTCCGGGAAGCCCGGCCTGCAGTGGTCATTTGGGGCACACAACCCGGACAGAACCTTCCGGTCTTCGCTCGACTGACACAGTCACTGGTGCTGGCGGTTCGGCCCGAGAAGGGGTTCTTCAAGGTCTCGGCCGACGTGGCCGCCGCGGTGATCAAGCCCGCGGGCGGCAAAGAAGAGAAGGTGAACGGACCAATCGTGGTGAAGCAGGGCGATAAGATCACCGTGCCGGTGAAAGTGAGCTGGGTGAATCCGGAGAAGCAGAATGTGACCCTGGTGGCAGATCCGACGGCTCCCAACGCACAGACGTCACCGGTCACCATGCAGCCTGGGACGCAGCCGACGAAGGAAAAGCCGGAGGGGGCGGTCACCTTCGATGTGAAGTCCAACGCGATGCCGGGGGTCTATGGGATGGTCATCCGCGGCGACGCCCAGGTGCCATTCATCCGGGATCCGGCTGGCAAGCAGAAAGCCAACATCGCGGCATCGGCGTTTTCCGACCCGGTTGAGATCACGGTCCTCCCGACCTCACTAGCCAAAGTGACACCCAGTCCGCTCCCGAACGGAGTGGTGAAAGTGGGGATGACAGCCGAGTTGGTGATCAAGATCGAGCGGCAGTACGAATTCACTGGCGAGTACAAGGTGAAGTTTATCCCGCCAGCGGGGGTGACCGGGGTAACCGCCAGCGAGGTGACGATTCCGGCCGGGAAGGACGAGGTCAAGCTGGTCGTGAAGGCCGCGGCCGACGCCAAGCTCGGGGCAGTGAACGGCGGGCTTGTGGTCGTCACTGCGATGTACGCCGGGAAGTATCCAGTGACCTCCGACACGAAGGTGTCATTCAACGTGGCGAAGTGAGAAGCTCCCACTGAAATAGTGACGTTGTTAGCCGCTGAGCCCGCCCAGGGCTTCCGCCCTGGGCTCAGAACGAGCGCCCCATCCGGGGCGAAAACCGAGCGGCCTGTGGCCGCAACGACCGGGGTTTTGAGCCGCGGAGCGGCGGCCGTTCTGAGCCCAGGGCGGAAGCCCTGGGAACCCTGGACCCCGCCGTACAGCCATCTACCCGCCCCACCCACCCCATCCGACAAACCTGCTCCCCGGAGCTTCCTCTCATGCGACTCTTGACCCTGCTCGCCCTGCTCATACTCCTCGGTGTGTCCTCCATCGGCCCGACCCAGGAGCCAAAGAAAGACCCGAAGGAACTGCCCCCGATCCCGACGACCGACCTGAAGCGGAAAGATCCGGTCGAGTACTCGAAAGACATCGAGCCCGTGTTCGCAAACAAGTGCTTTGTCTGCCACACAGGAAGCGTTGTCGAGGGCAAGTTCGATATGAGTACCCATTCCGGGGTGCTCAAGGGCGGTAAGCGGGGGGTGGCGGTTGTCCCCGGGAAATCGACCGAGAGCAACCTGTTCCTCTTCTGCTCGCGGCAGAAGAAACCGATCATGCCGCCCAAGAGCGAGGATCCCCTGAACTCGCAAGAAGTGAGCCTGATCAAGCTCTGGATCGACGAGGGCGCGAAGGCACCGACGATGGCCCGGGTGAAGGCGAAGGTGATCGTGAACTTGCCGCCAGCGCTGGTCAAGCCGGTGAGGGCGGTCGCGGTCTCGCCAGATGGGAAGACGGTGGCGGCCAGCCGTGGGAACCAGATTCATCTTTACGACGGGAAGAAGGGCGATTTCCTCAAGACACTGGTCGACCCACTCTTGAAGACTCCAGACGGAAAGGTGGCCAAGGCCGCGCACATCTCGCTTGTTGAGTCGTTGGCGTTCAGCCCGGACGGGAAGACGCTGGCGAGCGGGAGTTTCCAGGAGCTGACCCTGTGGGACGCGGAGAAGGGGGAGCCCAAGAAGCGACTGACCGGATTCGCCGACCGGGTGGTGGCCATCGCCTATTCGCCCGACGGGAAGTTACTGGCGACCGGCGGCGGCGCTCCGACCGAGGACGGAGAGCTGAAGATCTTCGAAGCAGACTCCGGGAAGCAACTCACCGACATCAAGAATGGGCACAGCGACACAGTGTTCGCGGTCGGGTTCAGCCCGGATGGGAAGCTGTTGGCATCGGGAGCGGCGGACAAGTTCGTCAAGGTGTTCGAGGTGCCTGGCGGAAAGTTCGTGAAGTCGTTCGAGGGGCACACGCACCATGTGATGGGGGTGGGCTGGACGCCGGATGGGAAGAAACTGGCGTCGTGCGGAGCCGACAACTTCGTGAAGGTGTGGGACTACGAGAAGGGGGAGAAAATCCGGGATATGCAGGGACACCAGAAACAGGTGACGCAGTTGGTGTTCGTGGGCAAGACGCAGCAATTTCTGACCGTCAGCGGCGATTCATCGGTTCGGATGTGGAACGCAGACAACGGCGGGAATGTGCGTCAATACCCGGGAGCGACGGATTTCCTCTACTCGGTGTCGGCAAGCACCGACGGTACGGTGGTGGCAGCAGGTGGAGAGGATGGCGTGGTGCGAATCTACAACGGCACCAACGCATCGCTTGTGAAGGCTGCCCTCCCACCGGATGCCGAACCGAAGAAAGAGGAGCCGAAAAAGAAGTAAAAGAATCAGGGTTCACGGTGTAATAAGGTCAAACTGACCCCGGATGGTTACAGCCGGGTGCCATGCCCACAGCTTTGTGTGGGCATGGTCGCAGCTTTCACGCAGACAAATCAGGCACAGGCCCAATCATTCTGTGTGCGGTGGGTTAGTGCGAAAGCGAAGGACGCGATTCGGTCGCTTCCAGCGGAGGCTTCGGACCTGCTGCGGATCGATCGGGAATCGCTGCTTGTGCCTGGGAAGTTCCAGATTCGTGACGGTGGCTCCATGCCCACACAAAGCTGTGGGCATGGCACCCGGCGTTCGTCGGATTCGATAGGGGATGTTGCCAGCAAGCACTCACCTTGTCTAACCGCTTCGCGGTAAAAACGCTGATGTGATAACCATCTACCCAGGGTGCGCGAAACGCGACCCTGGGCTCTGTTCTGTAACCTCTTCGAGGTAAAGACAACCGACTGATTCACTTTCACTCGGGTAACACACGCTTTTCTCACGATTTGGACGCAATGGGGAGACCGCACTCGTCACACCCATCAGCTGGTGATTGATCGCAGCTCTACCACCGGCGATCGCGCAAGTCCGGTCACTTTCTCCGTTCCTGGATATGCCCCCTCAAAGTTCCCACACCCGGTCAGCGATCACCCGACGTACAGCCCGTCGGTCGTTGAGACACCGGCGAGGGGTGTTTGGGTTGCACTCATCGGCCCAGTCGGGGATTGCATGTCGGCCAGGGTCAGCACCCGCACCTCGGGGTTCGTTGTGCTCCCGTTCACCACGACCATTTCGGCCGGCTGTCCGGACAGGTTGATGGTGGCGATCCTGAGTCCGGTGCGGTCGTTAGGATCGAGGGCGTAGAAATCGGCCAGGGCCGGGAGGGTCGCGACATCGGCTCCGGGGTTCGCCACCAATTCGGCACCACTGACCACCCGCACTCGTGGCCCGCCGGTGTCCCCGGTGCTATAGGCGATATCTGCGTACCCATCTCCGTTGTAGTCTCCCGCGGTCACATACACCCCGCTACGGAGCGTCGAATCGAAGGCGAAAAAGTCCGGGACAAGGTTGACCAGTTGGCCGTTGGCCAGAGCGGCTCCGGAGTAGACGCTGACACGCGGCCCACCCCCGACCCCAGCCCCGACGATCAGATCATCGTAGCCATCTCGATTGACATCCCCCACCGCGACCCGCGCTCCTCCCCGGAAGTCCGGGCTGTTGAACGCGATGAAATCGGCCACGGTCATCAACTGACCGTTCTGCACCTGGAACACCTGCACCCGTGGGCTGCCCCCGGCATCGGCCGACACCACCAGATCCGCCTTCCCATCCCCACTGATATCGCCTGCGGCTACGAACGCGCCACCGGTGAATCCACTCAGAATCGTTGTTGGCGCGACCAGTTCCGCGCCGGTGCTTCCATTGATGATCACCACTTCAGCGGCTGTCCCGGCCCCGGTCACGAAGGCGTAGTCGGATGTCCCATCTCCGGTGAAGTCGGCGATGGTAGAGCGAACCACCCCAGTAAACCCGGGGAACGGGTCGATCGGGTTTCCGTTCTCTACCAGTTGGCCGTTCGACGCCAAAGTGAAGGTCTGCGCAGCCCCACTGGTCGCACCACTCAGGATCACGTTTGTTGGCCCGGCCGGGGCTGGGGTGGCGACCGGGGTTACCGGCGCCGGGGCAGGAGTGGCTGGCGGCGATGTGGCAACCGGGGGCGAGGCGACTGGCGGCGCGGCAGGTGGTGGGGAAACAGGGAGCGACGGTGTGCTTCCGACCGTCCAGCCAATGTCCGACAGAATGGCCCAATCGAGGGAGGTCATTGGAGCGCTACGGATACCCGGTGGGAGGGTCAAGTTGAACACCGGCCGGGCTCCTCCGACCGTGATGTTCGCCAGTTCTGCTCCCCCGCCCCAGGTGACCGGCACTGGTCCCCCGTACACTGACTCGGCCTGTGCGCCAGTAAATGTTCCGTTGCTCACCTGGGCGAACCATGTCGGGGCCGTCCCAAACCCGAGCACGTGCCCGAGTTCGTGCTCAGCACACGAGAGGAAATCCTCCTGGTTCGCCTGCAATCCCGAGGCGGACGACCCAAAGTACCAGTTCGTGGTCGTGTCGAAGGTGACGCTCCCGCCCCACAGAATCGACCCAAGGGGTCCACGATCTTGGAGGGAAGTCACCCACGCCTGTGTCCCAGACCCCGTGAAGCCTCCGAACCCACCATCACTGACCTGCGTCCCACCGAGAACCCGGGCACCAGCATAGACCACGATGGTGTTTGCTGCGACGGTTGGGTTGTTGATCGTGTCTTGCTGTCCGGTGGAAGGATCGACGAATGTTTCCGCCCAGGTGTTTCCACCGCTGGGGGTGATGGCAGGAAGAGAGGCCGTCAGTTGTGAAGCCAGGGCGTTTGCGGCCTCCTGAAGGGTGGCCTGGGCAGTCGGATTGTTGAGGAAAAATCCGGTAGTGTCGTGAGAGTAGTCAATTTGGATCGTGATTGCCGGAACTTCACGCGCTTCCAGCGACTCCAGGTCCAGCCGCCGACGAGTTGTCGGCCGGGTAACCGTTTTGCGAGCGTTGAACAGACGAGTGAAGAGGGTCCGCATCGATCACCTCGGACAGTTGTCGGGGGGGGGACCGGCCTGCATCCTGGAATAAACCACGGTTCACACCAGGACTGCGAGACGTCCGGTTCGTGGCGATCGAGTTTCAAAAAGATTAAGAGCGTGGAGGAAAGCAACCCGCGTGCCATCCATCCGTTTTTGTGCGAGAACCGCCTGACTGCCCCCGCGACCCGCAAAGTCTTCCCGACTTGCCATCAAACCACGAACACCCGTGCAAGAGGTTTGAAAGAAGCACCAACTCGACTGTAACAACGACACACCCGCGGCAGGAGTTACTCAGGGGGGATCGGGCATCCGCTCGCATGCTCTTCGATCTTCACCAAAACTCAGATCATGAATGCTGACACCTTATCACCCTGTGGATTGCAAATCCGGCGAAACAACTCGATTTTCCTTCAAGATTCAGTCTCGGATGACCGGACGGTCCGTGTTGGCGTCAGGGTCGTGTGTTTCGTGGTCGAACTGACCCAATTTCATGAGGCCACCCGTCGTCTCGCACACCTTGCCACCCGTTCGCTCGGATTCGTGGGAACAACCGTACGAGTCACATGCGATTGATACCGATGGGGCAGATTGTCGCATCTCCCCATTTTCCGCGGCGGTGTTTCCTCCCCTGCCGTTACCAACACCCCAGGTCCATTTGCGCCTTTCCCGTCCTCACACGCCAGGAGTCGACGGTGATCCAACGAGTCTACTGCCAGCGGTGTGCGCAGGTCTTTGCGTTCGAGACAACCGAGGCCCCCGCCCAGCGGGCAATCGCCAAGCGACGTCGTGGACCCGGTCCGATCGTCGCCTACTACCCCAGCTGTCCCAGGTGCCACGAGAAGATCGAATTCACCGAACCCAAAACGCCCGGAGCATCTGCTGCCGGTGGTCGGTTCCAGTCCTAATTGGTGCGGTCTGTGCTCGCCGAAATGGCTGTGCATCACGATGGGTGCAGGTCGGCCCAGTAGCCGTGAATCGCCTCTTCCAGGCCCGGATCGAGACAGACGTCGTCTCGGCTCTGTTCAAGGCGAATCAAGAGAAACTCGCGGACAGCCCTTCTCTGCGATTCGTTCAGAATTGCAAACCGCATTCTGCTGGACTCCGCGGCAGTGAGGGTCCACAGAATATCCCCATCGAGCGTTCCTTCGAGGTCAGCTATGATGTAGGCAGGCAGATGAAAACGTAGTCCCTCTGCATCAAAAAACGACAAGCTACTATAACAGTCATTGAGTTCTGAGATTGGTATTCGAGACCAGTCCGTTTTTTCGTCCTTTTCCCGATAGTCTGCAAGGGTTCTGAAGTCCGCATGGTGATCGAGACCTTGCCCTTGTCGAAGGCCAACTCCATTTCCCAGAGTGACACCTCGAAATGCCACACGAATCCGCTCAGCGACTCGTTGCGAATCGGCGGTCATTGAGTACCTCCTGTGGTTTACCGCTGCTCTGTCATTGTCTGCCCCTCCCGGTAGACGCACTTGATTCCACCGGGTCGAGCTATTCCCGTCGATCAATTTTGTGGCCCCGGTTGACAGCATCGGATTCGTGAACTACACATTCCACGGACCCGAGATTCCGACGCACATCCCCCCTCGTTCGGGTGTCGGGCCGATCCCGTTTTTTCTCGACTCGCAACAACCGACTGACGCCCCCTCACACTCACCCCCAACTCATCGAATTGGGGGCGCCGGCTTGCCGGCGAAATCCTTGCCTTTTGCCTCCCAGGGCTACCACCCCAATCCGCCGCCGCGCGCCAGACGTGAGCGGCGTCGGGTACTCGGCCGACTGGTCCCGGAGCGTGCGCGCTTCGAGCCAGGCGGGAGCGGCGAGGCTGTGTGGAACAGCCGGTCTGCGTTCGTTCTCTTTCTCAGGATGGTTCCATGTCTATTACCCAGCGGTCCGTTCTCGATCTCGAATCTCTGACCGATCGCATCACGCCGACCACGGCGGTCTTCAGTAACGGGGTTATCACGATCCAGGGAGATAACCACGGGAATGCGATCAACGTCTCGGCCGCGACCGATGGCACGATCCAGGTTACTGAGCGAGGCCAGGCGGTTACAGTGACGGGGGCAACCACGGCCACCACAACGACTGTCAAGTTCGTGGTCGAGGAGGCCGGGACCGGTGCGAACAACACGCTGTCCACCTCCGCCAGTCTCGGCGCCATCCCGGATACCTTGCTCGGGAACGGCACCGGCACGATGACCTTCACCCCGGGGAACAATGCCCCATCGACGGCCATCGGATCTCCGAATGCCCACTCGGTCAATTTCTTCGTCAGCAACCCGGGGGGGAAGGACGTGTTCCTCGGGGGCAAGGGGTATAACCTGTTCGACTGGCAGCCTGGCACCGGGACGGACACCTACATGGGGGCCGGTAAGGGGAATACCGTGCTGGTGGTCGGCAACGCCAACGGAACGGCGGAATCCGACACGCTCACCGGGGACGGAACCGGCGGGGTCATCTACACCCGCAACAGCCCGGTCCCATTCTCGCTCTACACCCGGGACATCCAGAACTGGGACATCCAGCCCTCGACCGGTGCCGGTAACACCGTGACCATCGGCGACCTGAGTGGAACCGCATCGAAGCAGGTGCAGGTGGATCTGACCTCCGGCACGGTGGACGCCAGCGGCCAGAACAGCAGTGACGTGAAACTGGTGGTGAATGGGGGTCGAAACACGGTGAGCGAGGGGGCTGGGACGACCCGCCTCACCAACACCACCCCGCCAACGACAACCGACCTCCTCAACGGCTACCTCGCCCGCCTCTAGCCCGCCCCCGGTGGTCGAGCTTCGCTCGACCACCGGCTAATCGCTGCGACCCCTACCGGGGTCGGTCTCCAGTCGATACTGCTCAATTCCTCCGGAACACCGCTCCCTCGAACCGGATTGCGATTGCACCCCGGCCTGGTGTTGCCGCGAACTCGACCAGTTTGTCCTCGAAATACCCGCCGCTCACCCGGAACACGTCGTTCTGGTAGTGTTCCAACGGACAATGGAAGCTACTCCACGCCAGGGTCAGAGCTCCCGCCTTGGCGGTCACCGTTACTTTCCCATAGCCAGGGTCGTCGTACTCCCCGACGTAGTCCTCCACGGCCAGCGTCGGCTTCGTATTGGTCAGGCGCGCCTTGTCCCGGGCGCTGATTATCGCTCGCCGGGCAGCGTCGCTATCCGCCACGATCTTCTGGAAGAATGCGTTCCAGTCTCGCCCCGGGAGTCCGCAGTATAAATCAATCAGGGTGTTCGTGGCCGCCTGGTTCATCCGCGTCTCGTGCAAATTGTTCAGGAGCACGATCCCGAGCTTCTCCTCAGGCACGAGCGTCACCTGCACCCGGAATCCATCGATCATCCCACCGTGTGCGAGAATCCGTTTTCCCCGGTGGTCCGACACCACCCAACCCATTCCGTAGCTGAGCTGGATCGTGTCCGGGTTCATGGCCCGGGCCGCTCCCTCCAGCCGGATGATGGATTGCGGCATGGTGGTCTCGTGCAGCGATCGCTCCGACACCAGTCGCCGTCCCCCCACTACGCCGCCCGAAAGGTGGAACCGAACCCAGGCGGCCAGATCCCGGGCCGATGCCTGGATCGACCCCGCGGGGTTCGGTTCCGTCATCTCGTAAGTGGGCATCACCACCACTGTCCCGGCTTTCGTCTTCTGGTGACCGGTCGGCCGGTCGGCTGTCGGCGGGAGATCCTTGGTGGTGAACGCCACACCAGCCATCCCAAGCGGATCGGTGAGGCGGGTCTTCACCAATTGCTCCCACGGCACCCCGGTCCGGTGGGCGGCGGCCCTCCCCGCAGCCATATACATGAGGCTGGAATACTCGAACCCACCCCGGAATGGGTAACTTGGGGGAAGTTTCTCGATCCGCCGCAATACCTCGTCGATCCCCCAGGGCGCGTGATACCAGAGCAGATCGTTACCACCGATTCCGGTGCGGTGGGAAAGGAGATCCCGGAGTGTGACCATCGCGTCGGCGTGCGGGTCCGAGAGCTTGAATCCCGGGAGGTGGTCTCGCACCGCATCGTCCCAGCCAAGTTTCCCCTCGTCCACGAGCATTGCCATCAGAGTGGCGGTGAACGCCTTGGTGCAGGAGGCAAGAGGGAAGACGGTGTCTGGGGTAACCGGGTCGGGTCGGTCGAGGCGTTTTCGCCCATACCCCTTGAGGACGAGTACCTGGTCGTTGCGGACAACAACGGCCGCCGCCCCGGGCACCTCCCAAACTTTGAGGGCATCCGCCATCACCCGGTCGACGGCCTCCGGCTCCGGTTCCACACCCGGGGATGGGAGTGGTACGGCTAAAACCAACGCAATAATGCCATTCCACCGGATCGCCTGCATCACACTCCCCCAACCTGACTCATTCCCAGCCCCGAGGCAGGTCCCTTCGCAGGTGCCCACCTCAGAGGCCCACTCCAGCATAGTGCGAACTTGGAACGGCTCGGCCACCGATAAGGCGAGCAGAAGAAGAAAGCTAACCCGCCCTTGGGACTTGCCCACGCTGGGCCGCCACGGAGGGCGGCNNCCCTACGCAGCTTGGGTAGGGGCTGCCCTCCCTGGCGGCCCGGCTGTCCCTGAGGTGTGGTTAATCTTCCATCTGTCGCTCGCCCAACCCACTCGAAACTCAACACCGACTGGGGGACTGGCGTTGCCCTATTCCCACCATTTCCCACACCTTCTGCCACGGGTCGCATTGCCTCAATCCCCAGGTTCGGAGCGACCCACCCAGGTTCTCATTTTCCAGCGGATCCGGACGGATTTTCTGAGCCAAGGACCGATTTCAGACGGGATCTCGGCTTGACCGGAGTGGACTGTCCGGTATTGTCCGCCCCGACGTTTCCGCCACAGAGCGCGAAGTGTGAATCAGGGGAAGCGGCCTCCAGGGAACTGGGAGCCGAGGCCCGGAGGCGGGTTGGGGAGCCCGCCGCGGGTCGGTCGTCCACGCAGTGAAGGGGGATGCGGGATATGCGCCAGCGGTTCATTGGGGGAGCCCTACTCGCGGCCGCAGCCGTGTTCGTTGGGGCGGGCAAAGGACGGGCCCAGACCCCCGTCGGCGACGGGCCGATGTCAGCCGTCTATGACTTTCCAATCACTATCCGGGGTCAGGCCCCGGCCGAAAGTGGGCCGGATGTACCAAGCATCAGCGACCCGATTATCCCGATCCCGACCGGGAAGGCTGGGACTGCCGGGTTCTATACCTCCATCGAATTCCTGACCTTCACCCAGAACCGGACGCTCGGAACGCAAACCGTCGCGTATCGCGGGTTGGTCGATTCGACCGGTAACATCACTCAGGTGCCCGGGACGTATCTCGGCAGCGGGCAGAAAGCCCTGGTGACGAACCAACTCGGTAGGACCACGTTCGAGCCCGGGTGGAAGCTCGAACTCGGCTACCGTATGGACGATGGTACCCAGTTTTACGGGAACTACTCGTACATGTTCAAGGCCCAGTACTCGGCCGGGGCCAGTACGGTGCCCCCATACTTCCGCAGCGACGGCATCCTGGCAGACACCTTCCTGGTGTCCGGGGTGTATAACTTCCCGTCGAACTACTCCGGTCCTGGTCAAAAGACCGCATTCGACCCACAGGGTGCCCTGGCTTCGAACACCTACGGCATCTGGGACGGGGCGAGCGAGATGACGATCAAGTACATCCAGCGGTTCGACCAGGCCGACATTGGTACCCGGGTTCCCGTTCTCCAAACCGATACGAGCCGGGTCTTCGCCTTGAGTGGGCTCCGTTATACCCGATTCGAGGATGGGTTCACCTGGCGGACCACCGACATGGACGTGAATGGTCTCTCGTTCCCCTCCTACGCTGCCCAGTACACCAACATTCTCCGGCAGAACATGTATGGGCCGTTCGTCGGTGCCGGGCACGAGATCTTCATCGCGAACAAGTTCTCCCTCGACCTGGATCTGACCGCGGGACTCTTGCTGGACTTCGTCAAGGAGCGGGCCAAGTACGCCCTGGGAGACGGGTCGACCGAGACCAAGTATGGGCTCACCTCGTACAATGTTGTCCCGAACGCGAACGCTGCTATCAACCTGATGTGGTATCCGATCGAGGGGGTGCAGGTCCGGGTCGGCTACCAGGCCCAGACCTACTTCAACACCATCGGGATGCAAGACCCGATCGGCTTCAACTTCGGAGCGATCGATCCGGTGTACAACACCCAGTGGTTCCGGATCATCCACGGAGTCAACGTCGGTATCAGCTTCTTCTTCTAAACCGACCCTGCGGACGACCCCGCTGTTCCCCGACGCTCGTCCCGTGGGCGAGTCGGGCAGGTGGCTCAGGCCACCTGCCCGACTCGTCCGCGGGCTCGTCCGTTTCCGGCCAGGTTCAATCTGTGGCGCAGAGAGATACACCTTCGCGTCAACGAGGCGGAAGCGTAAGCCACGGATCAGCCCCCGCCAAAGCTTGCCCATTCAATTGTTTCGTCTCCTTGGCAGGTGTTGCGGTCTGTCGCTGACGCTTCCGCCTCGTTGGCGTGCTGTCACACAGTTGTGAGCCATGCCGGCATCTGGATGAGACGAACCGAACGCACGGGTTCCGAGAGGCTATTTGGCGGGTTTTTCAGGCGCCTCCGTGCCCTGGGTCGGGGCCGGCACCCGGATCGATTGCTTGCAGATCAGACACGGCACGACCTGCCCGNNTTAGGCAGACGCCAGGAAATGACCTACCACGATCATGGGGGGGTGCCACGGGCGGCTTGTCCGCCCGTGTGGCGCCTTCACGGGCGGACAAGCCGCCCGTGGCACCCGATCCCACTGGCCGATTTTGTCTCACCAACTGTCTTACGAGAGCCACTCGCTTCACTTTTTCTTCTCGGCCGCCTTGATGAACTTCTCCGGGTTCTCGTTAAACGCATCCCGGCAACCCGAGCAACAGACGTAATACGTTTTTCCCGCGAACGACACCGCGATCGACGCTGCCCCGCCCGTCACGATGCATTCCGGTTTCTTGGCACTCGCCCCTAGCGATTCGCCTTCCTTGTTCCCGGTCATCTGGTACGACGTGGCGAAGAGACCCTTCCCGCCGTCCTGCTTTTCCAGCTTGAACGAGAACCGGATTCCATCCGCCAGAGTGAACAGGTTCAGCCGATAGACGTCTCCAGTTTTGGCGTCCTTCCGCTCCAGTTTGAGCCCGCCATCCTTCCCGGTGGTCCCCTCGAACACATGCTCGGCTTTATCCTTCGCAATCAGGGTGAGCTGATACTTCTTTTTGTCGACAACGTACTTCAGTTCCCCGTTCGTGTAGTATTTGCCCTTGCCTTCAGCAAAGCTGACCTTGATCGCCGGCTCGGGGCCTTTGAACTTCCAGCTCCAGTCCACATTCTCCTTCCACGCCTCGGTCCTCCCCCCGATTTTCTGGGTGCCTTCCAGGTTCCAGACTCCCATGAATTCCTGGACTTCCTGGAGGGCTTTCTTGGCCTTGGCCGCATCCTGTGGACTCTGACTGGGAGGGTCGGCTGCCCCGACCAGCCCCAGCGTTGCGGCCAACACGATCACCAGACCCATAAACCGACGTAACATCGACTTCCCCCTCTACGGTGGGTGGTATTGTCTACGATCCGGACCGACACCCCTTCGACGCCGGGTGGACCGATCGGGTTCCCATTCAGCCTAGCCTATGAACCCGGGCACTGCGAGTCGTGAATCGGACTGGCCGGTGGCGACGCAGTCTGGCCTGCCGACAATGCGGACAAACCCCAACGGATAAATTCGATCATCACTTGATCGTTGTTGTCAGTTTTGCGGCATGGACTCCACCCCCCGATTCAGTACAATCAAACCAAGACTTTCGGTTCTCGCCCTGGAGTTCTGTAACCTGCCTCGCGTGAACCGCCACCGAGCCACGGTTTGAGGTCCGAACCCATTGGGGAGGTCGCAAACCGAGGTTGTCCGAGACGGTCAGGGACGTGATCGAAGAGCGCATCGCCCACCTCAGCGGGCTTCCGCGGGGTATAAAACGGAGCCCTCACGATGATGGCATCAACCGATATTGAGCTCTTTGTCGAATTATTTGATTCGATGTGGCGAGACGGCCACCCGATGGAGATCGGCGAGTTCGTCGGGCTGCGTGTGGAGACGAGTCAGCCCCCACTCAATCCGGACGCAAAGCGGCAATTGCTGTTCCGCTTGATTGAGAGGGATCTGGAGTACCGCTGGAAGAGGACGGGTTATGGCACTCCCGGGCGAGATCTCCAGGAGTATGCGTTACAACTGCCCGACCTCGGTCCAGTCGACACCTGGCCCCACGAACTGATCCTGGCCGAGTCCGCAGCGCTACGGCAGTGGGGCGATCAGCCAACCCCCAAGTCGTTCCTCACCCGACTCCCGGCCCGATCAGACGATCTCCAACCAGAACTCCAGCAGATCGATCCGAACCCGGTGAATGACCGAACTTCACCCGCAGAAACGCCACCTCTAGTCAATCGGGGGAAGGATCTGACCACACCCGCAGAAACGCCACCTCTGAGTGACCTGGAAAAGACCTCCCGAGCTCCGAGTCTGCCCAAATCTCACCAGAGACATGAGATCCCTGGCTACGAGATCGAGCGTGAGCTGGGTCACGGCGGGATGGGAGTCGTCTATCTCGCCCGGCACATCAAACTCGCCCGGTTGGTCGCTCTCAAGATGATCCTCGGGCGCGTGGACAAGGAGGTGTTGAGCCGGTTCCTCGGCGAGGCCGCGGCCGTGGCTGCGGTCAAGCACCCGAATGTGGTTCATGTCTACGACTACGGTGAAGACAACGGCTTACCATACATGGCCCTGGAGTATTGCGGCGGGGGCACGCTGGCGGAAATCTTGAAGCAGTCGCGTCAGATGACGCCAAGGGAGGCCGCGCAACTGGTTGAGAAGATCGCCCAGGGGGTCGCGGCTGCCCAGGCCCAGGGGATCGTTCACCGGGACCTCAAGCCAGGGAATGTCTTGCTGGATGAGACCGGTCAGCCAAAGGTCGCCGATTTCGGACTGGCCAAGCGCGGCGCTGGTGCAGATCTCACCCTCAGCGGCGCGATCATGGGGACACCTGCGTACATGTCGCCGGAACAGGCTGGGGGCGGAGCCAAGTTCGTCGGCCCACAGGCCGACGTGTGGGCACTCGGCGTCATCCTGTACGAAGCGATGACCGGGAAAAGGCCGTTCGAGGGAGCCTCAGTCGATGATGTCCTGTCGCGGGTGCTCAACGCCGAACCAATTCCACCTCGGAAGTTGGTGTCCGGTCAACCACACGATCTGGATTTGATCTGCCGAAAATGTCTGGAGAAAGACCCGGCCCGGCGCTACCCCACCGCCGCCGACCTGGCCGCAGATCTTGGCCGGTTCCTCCGCGGCCAACCCGTCACCGCCCAGCCCCCCAGTTGGACCTATCTGACCCGAAAGTTCGTCCGCCGACATCGAGTCCCCCTCACTGTCTCCGCACTGGTGGCAGTACTCGTTCTCAGTGGAACCGTCGCCGCGTTCGTCGGAATCGATCGGGAACGAAGGGCCGCCCTGAGTGCGAAAGAAAAGCTAGAAGAGCAATTATATGATAATTGGATTAATGTTGCCGAACGGGAGATCTCCTCGAACCAGGATGTTGGGCTGGCAAGTGATCTTCTGGAGAAGTGCCCTCAGCGACTACGGGGCTGGGAATGGCATTACCTGATGAGGCTTCGCGATGGCACCCGGCCACCCCTGGAGATTCACGATCGCGGCCTCTGGATGGTCGCCTTCAGCCCGGACGGTCGCTGGGGGGCCACCGCGAGTATCGATGGCACGGCCAAGGTCTGGGAGGTGGCGACTGGCCGGGTGCTGGTGACGTACAAGGGTCACGACCCACTCCCGTTCCGGATTTCGTTTCCGGGGGGCCTTGACCTCCCCAGGATTCCCGTGATGTGCCTCATGTTCAGCCCGGACGGCCGACACATTGCCTCGGGCAGTTTTTCGCCCAACCTGGCCAATCTCCGGGACTCCTCCGGCGTGGTCAAGATCTGGGACGCCGAGACCGGCAAAGACGTTCTCGACTTCCGTGGCCAGAAGGGGATTGTCCTCTCCCTGACTTACAGCCCCGACGGTGCTCGGATCGCTTCGTCGAGCATCAACGACGACAATACCTTCGTCGTGTGGAACGCGACGACCGGTGAGATCGTCAAGGTCGTTCACGGGCACAAGACCCACGTTCACAGGCTGCGATACAGTCCGGACGGCCGTCTCCTCACCTCGGCGAGTACGGATGGCGTCGTGAAAATCTGGGACGCTACCACGTTTGAAGAGGTTCGGAGCATCGACGCTCACCCCGCTCCCGTTGTGGATATCGCGTTTGCCCCTGACGGAGCCCGATTCGCGACGGCAGGCGAAGACGGCACTGTCGGGGTGTGGGAGACGGCAACGGCCGCCGAGGTCTTCCGGCTCCGCGGCCACACAGGTTCGGCCCACGGGGTTGCGTTCAGCCCCGACGGTACTCGGATCGCTTCGTCAGGGTTCGACAAAACCGTGCGGCTGTGGGACGCAGCGACCGGAAAGGAGAAACTCACTCTCCGAGGACACTCGGACATCGTCTGGAGTGTCGCCTTCAGCCCAGATGGTCGACAGTTGGCATCGGCCAGTTTTGACTCGAAAGTCCGGATCTGGGATGCCACCCCACGGGAGGAGCGACCCGGACCAGGGTTGTTCGCGATTGCCGGTCCGTTGGAGGGGGCGGCCGGGTCTGATAGCCGGGTGAACTGCGTCGCCTTCAGCGGCGATGGCCGCTATCTGGCGTCGGCCGGATGGGACACCGCCGTCCGTCTCTGGGACGGGGCGACAGGCCAGTCGATCCGGACACTCGGCGGCCACAAGGGGTCCGTCTGGGGGGTTGCCTTCAGCCCGGATGGGAAGCGACTCGCATCGGCCAGTTGGGACCACAAGGTGAAAGTTTGGGAGACGGCAACCGGGGCCGAACTGCTGACCTTCTCCGGGCACACTGCCCCGGCTCACAGTGTCACCTTCAGCCCGGATGGAACGCGGCTCGCGTCAGGCAGCTTCGACGGTCAATTGAAGATTTGGGATGCTGCCACAGGTGAGGTAAAGGCCACCTGCGAAGGGTTCCTATTCCCGGTCCTCGCCGTGGCATTTAGCCCAGATGGGAAGAGGATTGCCTCGGGTCGATCGGACCGGACGGTGGTTGTCTGGGATGCCGAGACAGGGAAATCGCTTTCCACCTTGAAAGGCCACGAGGGCACTGTACCTGCAGTGGCCTTCAGCCCGGACGGGAAACGACTCGCATCGGCCAGTTGGGACCACACGGTCAAGGTCTGGGACGTTGACCCAGCGACGAAGGCATCGCTGCTGGGCAAGAAAGAGCCATTGACGATCAAACATTTCGACAGGGTTCACGGTGTCGCTTTCTCACCTGACGGGAAGCACATTGCGACGTCTGGAGACGATAAGACGGTTCGGATCTGGGACGCAACGACAGGCATTGAGGAGATGCCACCCCTGCTACATCGTGGGGCCGTGTGGGCGGTGGCGTTCAGCCCGGACGGCAACCGTGTGGTTGCAGGGTGCTGGTCGAGTTCAAGCTGGGTGAAGACCTGGGCAGTGACACTCCGCCCGGGGCGGAAAGTGCCTTCGTGAACCTTGATGATCCGGTGAAGGACGACCTGTCCCTAGCCAAGACTCGGCTCTGGCTTGGGACCAATACCGTTGCACGAGAAGGATTGCGGGCCGAAACAGCGACGTAAGACGAGGTACAGAATATAGTTGCGCTGCGTATAGGCCTTACCAACGCNNGCTCCTCGTGCAACGGTATTGGGCTTAGGACCACCAGACAAAACCCCTCTACGGTGAGGCAGCGGGGAGTCAAACTGCCCTCCTGCTCCCCCTTCCTTTTTGGGGAAGGGGGTTGGGGGGTTAGGTTCTGCCCGCTCGTCCTTATGAAGGCCCGAACAAACCGACGACCGGAGAGCGGCTGGGCTGGCCGCTCTCCGGTCTTTGTTTCTTCCCCTATCCACTCCGGCTGTGAGGTGAGGCAGTTCAGCGACCCTGGCCAGACGGTCTAGCGCTCAAGAGCGTCGGCGATGGGCGTTGGATGTGCCACCGGTGAAGAGGGCGGCCAAGGCCGCTCCGTTGGGAACACCCAATCCAGTACAGGGGTCGGGGCCGACAGAAGCCTGGAAGTCTCCGTTCGACCCCTGGGTGATGTCCACGAACGCTTCGGGATGCTTCCACAGAGTCGGCGTCACGAATCCGAGCTTTTGCCCAAACGAGGCGAACAAGCCGGAGTAGAGCGGGGCAACGGCGCTGGTGCCGCCGATCTGCGTTTCCTGCCCGTTGACGACGACAAGGTATCCGGTATTCGGGTCGGCGTCCGCCGCCACGTCCGGCACCATCCGTCCGGGTTGCCCGGGGCTGGGCGGCGCACCGATCTGGAAATCCTGCGGCGGGAAGTAGATCGAATACCCACCACCGGTCCCCTCGCCGGTCGGAATGCCGTTGCCCCAAACCACTTCCGAAGTCGAGGTTTTCGTGGTTCCGCCACAGCCGACGACGTGAGGGCACCCGGCGGGTAGATCGACGTTGGCACCAGTACCGCCATCGTCTGAGCTGTTGTCGCCAGAGGCAGCGAACAACACACAGCCCCTTGAGGTCGCATCTTCTGCCGCTGCCTCCATCTGATCCGCCTCATCCTGAGTGAAGCCATCTTCGTCACCGCCCCAACTGATCGAGAGGATGTCGCATCCCGCATCAGCCGCGGCCTTGAACACGGCCGCGAACGATGCGAACTCGTTGGGGGCAAAGAACATCTTGATCGTGGGCACTTGCCCGGTGCAGTAGAAGTAGGCCGCTGCCGCCACCTGGATGTCCAGAAGCACCTCGCCGTCAGCGTCGCCGCCGGGAGTGTTTTGACCACCGTTGACGGACACATCGGTGGGAATGATTTGGGGAAGGCCGTTGAGTTGTGAGAACTGGTCCAGGTCCGCCTGCGTATAACCCCCACCAAGTTCCAGGATGCCGAGCACGCCGCCCCCGGTGAGGCCAGTCGGGAAGCTATACGCCTTGCAGAGGTCCGCCACCTTGTAAGGGGCAGCCACTTGTTGTTTCTTCTTGATTGTTCTGGGATACCCGATGTCGCTTCCAAACCTCCGCGGCGCACGAGTCGCTGGCTTTCTCCCGTTGGGGGTAGAGAATCGCCCCGACAGTCTGTTGGTGTGACCATTGGGCTTGAACACATGGAGCAACTCTCCAAGTGTGCCGTAGGCGGCTTCGATGAGTTCCAGACCGGCCAGAGGTGGTGAAGACATGGTGTCCCTTTCGAGGAGTTATGAGAGAGAAATCCATGCCGGTGACCGTCAACTCCTCTGTGACGGCACCCGGCTTCGTGGAGGGCGATGAACGCTTGGGGCGTCCAGGCATCAGGACGATTGACAGAACCCAAAGCAGTCGAATCGCTGTAGAATGCGGCCCGGTTCTGCCAATCTCCCTGGGTTGAGTGAAGATGCATCAGCCGGGCGATGACCGATGGTTTCGCTCATCCCCTACGAGACTAAGCGTCATACGCCTGAAAGTTGACCTCAGTTTTCCGGAATTTTCCCATTTTTTTACAATCAGTTTCTCAGCGACTCGCCGCGAGGCTTCACATAGACCCCATCAGTGATGCCGCTACTTCCGTCGGAGTCGGGCATTGGCCGAGCTTCCGGTGAAGATGGCGGCCAAGGCCGCTCCATTGGGGACACCCAGTCCGGTACAGGGGTCCGGTCCGACAGAAGCCTGGAAGTCCCCGTTCGACCCCTGGGTGATATCCACAAACGCCTCGGGGTGCAGGAACAAGGTCGGAGTCACGAATCCGAGCTTTTGCCCAAACGAGGCGAACAAGCCGGAGTAGAGCGGGGAGACAGCGCTGGTGCCCCCGATTGTTGTTTCCTGCCCGTTGATAACGATGAGGTATCCGGTCTCGGGAGCGGCATCTGCTGCCACGTCCGGCACCATCCGCCCGGGTTGCCCAGGGCTGGGCGGCGCACCGATCTGGAAATCCTGCGGCGGGAAGAAGATGGAATACCCGCCACCGGTCCCCTCGCCGTTCGGAATTCCCTTGCCCCAAACGATTTCAGAGGACGAGGTTTTTTTGGTTCCACCACAGCCGACGACGTGAGGGCACCCGGCAGGCAGATCGACGTTGGCACCAGTACCGCCATCGTCAGAACTGTTGTCGCCCGCGGCAGCGAACAACACACAGCCCCTTGAGGTCGCGTCTTCTGCCGCTGCCTCGATCTGATCCGCCTCATCCTGAGTGAAGCTGTCTTCGTCGGCGCCAAAACTGATCGAGAGGACGTCGCATCCCGCATCAGCCGCGGCCTTGAACACCGCCGCGAACGATGCGAACTCGTTGGGGGCAAAAAAGACCTTGATCGTGGGCAGTTGCCCGGTGCAGTAGAAGTAAGACGCGGCCGCCACCTGGATGTCCAGGAGTACCTCGTCGTCATCGTCGCTACCCGGACTGTTTTGTCCACCGTTGACGGACACAGGGGTGGGAAGGATTTGGGGAAGGCCGTTGAGTTGTGAGAACTGGTCCAGGTCGGCCTGCGTATAACCCCCACCGAATTCGAGGATGCCGATCACGCCGCCGCCGGTGAGCCCGGTCGGGAAGTTATACGCCTTGCAAAGGTCCGCCACCTTGAAGGGGGCGGCCACATCGGCCCTTTTCTTGAACGCTCTGGGATACCCGATGTTGTTTCCGAACCTCCGCGGCGCGCGGGTCGCTGGCTTTCTCCCGTTGGGGGTGGAGAAACGCCCTGACAGCCTGTTGGTGTGACCGTTGGGCTTGAACACGTGGACCAACTGTCCGAGTGTCTCGTAGGCGGCTTCGATCACTTCCAGCCCGGCCAGAGGCGGGGAAGACATGGTGTCCCTTTCGAGGAGTTGTGAGGATGAAATCATGCCGGTGACCGTCACCTCCTCTGTGACGGCGGTCCGACGAGATGGAGGGCGATGAATGCTTGGGACATCCAGGCATCTGGACGATTGAGAGGCCGCTGAGCAGCCGAATCGCTGCGGAATGTGGCCTCGTCCTGCCAATCCATTGGGGCTGAGCAAGGAAACCGTCGGCTGGGCGATGACCGACAGCTCTACTCATTCCCTAAGAGACTAAGCGACATTCCCCGGACGACAGACCGCAGAGATCCGAGATTTTTCCCAATTCGTCACGGTCGAACGACTCGGGAGGGGATGGGGCATCTGCCGAGGAAATCACGGGCAGATGACGTCCAGTACCCCGACAAAAGCCTTAATGGCGTCACGCCACTTCTGGGGGAGCAGCGGTGTGTTGCTGGCGAGAACCAGAATTGGCCGCACGATTTTGTAGGCCGGGCAGATGTTCGGCAGGACCGCAGCTTGGCGGAAAATTCGGCTGGCGCCCAGCAACTCGGGCGGACATGTTCTCGGAATACGGCCCGCACGTGAATGACTACGTTCAACTAGGGTGGCATCTTTGGCCGTGGGGAAGCCAAGTTTGTAGGGAAGAAGATAAATTGAAAATCGTTTGCGCTGATATGACATTGTATGCAGGATTGATTTTGCCTATATGTTTCGATTGTTGTATTTGCAACATAATCGGTTGGAAAGCGGCTTAAGGGAAAGACTGCAGGATTTCCCGAATCTGGTGCTGGTACCCATTGTGTTGCGACGAGCTGATAATATCGCCAGATTGTCTGTTGAATTAATGGATTTTTATGATAATAAATATTGATTGTTTGTGTAATTGGATGAATTGGGCTTATTCTGAGAACATCGACGGGGGTGGGGTTTGCAAGGGGTGGGGTTCCTGCGGGGATTGGGTTTGGTTTGTTGTCGAACCCTCCATCATTCGCTGTCGAAGGATCATTTCGGCTGAATGAGGCCCGGCCCGTACTCGGGCAGGACGCAGGCTCGGTATTGTCAATATGTTCAAATGTTGCCCAGACCCAGCTCGGTCGGGTGGGAGTCTTGTGGGCGATGTGCAACCCCACCAACCCGACGATTGCCTTGCGAGGAATTGGGGGAGAATCTTTCTTAAGATCGATAAGAATTGCTTGCGTATGATAAAATTTTTTGCGATCGTCTTGATCAGTTAATTCCATCCAAGCCGCTTTAATCACAACCGAGCCGCATGGGAACGGCACACGGCGAGCACGGCGAGCGGGTGTAGGAGGGTTGGCACCGTTCGGCAAATTTGCGCTGAGGTAGCACTTCAAGATCCTCAGAAATTCATAAGGAGCCTTGTTGACTCGAATTTCGTAGCGAACGTATGTGCCGTTTTGGGCAACGAGTGGGCCGATTTGAGTATCGTTGGCGTCAGCCTGTTCAGCGAGCGCCAAACGGGTGATGTGCGATAGCACCCGCTTGCGACCAGCGTCTTTGGTTGGTATCTCCGGAAACTGGTGAAGAGTCAGCTCGCCGGCCTGGTTACGATGATCTGCTGCGATCACTGCGTCAAAGCTGTCCCACGGAGTGGGGGGGTGAGTGGTGGGCTCCGGCGGGAATAATTCATCGACCGACTTCCAACTTTCCCAGACGACGGACGTGGCTTTGCCCCCAAACGGTATATTCTGGTCTGGCTTGCCCCGGACACCCTCTACCGCTGGCCAGTTGAGTGCGATAAATTCCCGCCAGGCGAAATCGTTGAACGCTCGACGATCCTTTTCCGGATCCCCAGGCTCGTTCAGTGGCACGTCATCCGGAAGAGTCGAGCTCAGTGAGGTATCCGGTGGGCGATTCGGCGCAGCTCGATTGTCTTGAGTCGGTTCGAGGACGAACGTCCCTGCTAGCATAAGGACCAGTAGCACAGTCACATATAATGAGAAACGAAAGAGATTCATGGCAATTCTCAATCATTTATTAATATAAATATCAGTACTAAATAATTGTCATATGATCTGAGTTTAAATTTATCAAATTTAATTTATTAAAGAAATATATAACTAACGAGTGAAATCGTCTTGAAAATTCGCAACTGCAAGGTAAGATATACTGCTGGCATTAACACCATAAAGTTTTGGCAAACTCGGGTTTCGAACGTACTGCTCTGATTGCAAGTCGAGGTGGGTCAAGTATATCAATAGGGTGTATCCGGTCGGGCTCGGCTCAAAGCCGAGGTGAGTCCCGAAGGGACGTCAGACAGTAGACTAGGGCGTAAGTGTTTCCCAGGGCTGACGCCCAATGCTACTATCTGCCGCCTCTTCGAGGCTNNAGCCCGACCGGTTACGCCCAAATCAATACCGTCCTTCGAGCGATTACTTGGCGGTTCTCGTGCTACTTTCGTGATCGGCTGCATAACCGGGTTGTCACAAAGTCAGTAAAAAATTGCCAGAACATGAGGCATAACTGCTATGAGCAACCTCCCTGGCTAAAACTCGACCCCGCCAGAGTATTGCATTCAGCCAGCGTCATACATGCCGTGTCAAACTCTCCTCCACCTACTGGATAGGTACACACCCCGAGTTGATCGCTGGCGCTAGGCACGTCTGTGCTGATCAGCTTGGCAAAGGCTTTGAGATCCTTCTTGAAGTCGTCGTCCACCCAATCGGACCACTCCGTGATAGGATCTGTACTGCCTTGAACCGCACTAGCCGCATTCGTGAGTACATTCTCCAACTTGTCGTGCAAGTCTGTCGCTGTGAGGATGTCTGCCTGTTGAGCAGGCGTGGGTGTGGGAAACTTGGCCTTGAGGTTTTGCAGATCAGTGTCCAACTGATTCTGGAGGGACATGATTGCCATGAGGAGCTCAGTTGCAGTCGGCGGATTCGACGCGAGCATTGAAGAATCTCCTGTGTATAGAGAGGAAAAGCCATTTAGCCAGCGGATAAAATTCTAATTGAATCAATTCTAAAACCTATTGATTATGAGCCAAACGGTCCTGCTTCCATGTTTTGGGTGCGACCGGGCGTGCATCTCCTTTTGCATCCAATTCTGTCCCCGTTGCCACCCGCAGCCGCCAGGCAATCTCTCCGGGCGACCCTGTCAACTCAGTAGGTGCCCGCTGCATGCGGACAGTGCCATCCAATCCAGTCGTGAAGACCCAACGGTCGGCCGGGTCGATCGCAGCACACAGAGCGTATGCGTCGTGCCGTACCGGCCGGCCGATCGACCGGCCGTCTTGCATCCCCCATAGGCGGCCAGTCCCATCGTCGCCGGCGGTCACAGCCCATTTGCCATTCGGGCTGACAGCGACTGCGCGAATCCCATCATCGTGCCGCATTGTCCGTTCGATCTCTCGACCCGTTGCGATATCCCACACCCGCGCCACCCCGTCACGCCCGCCTGTCATCACACTCCTGCCGTCGGGGGTAAACGTTGCCACCGCGATGGAATTCCCGTGGGCGAGTTGGCCGAAGAGATCGCCGCTGTCCACATTCCACAACTTCACGATTCCGTCATCCCCCGCTGCGAGCAAGATCCGCGGGTCAATCGGGTGGAAGGTGACCACATTAATGGCGTCGTCATGTGCCAAACCCGCCCCGACGATCGCCCCTGTCGTCATGTCCCAGCGGGAGACCTTCCGATCCTCCCCCGCAGTGATGAGCAACTGGCCGGACGGATTGAAGGCCGCGTCGCGGACCGATCCTCCGTGTGGGAGCGGCTTTTGCCACAGAGATTGCCCGGTCTGCGTGTCCCAGACCCAGACGTTGCTGTCGAACCCCACGGTAGCGGCCCGTCCACCGTCCTGGTTGAAACACACCTTGCGAACGCCAGCAGGGTGTGCCAGGAACGGCCCTTTCTTCCGTGTTCCCAAATCCCACAACTGCACCCCGCTGCTCTGATAAGTCGAAGTTGCCAACACTGATCCAGTTGGGCTGAAGGCAACAGCCATGATCTGCTTCAGATGCAGTAAAGGTGCCCCCGAGGGCTCAAGCTTCCCGTTAGCCGTGCTCCAGAGTCGGACCTGGCGGTCGTCCCCCCTTGTCGCCACCAGGTTACCGTCGGGGCTCACCGCCAGAGCCCGCACCGCCCCGGAATTGAGTCGAACCGCACTCGACTCGCTTTCTGTGGGGCGAGCCCAGACCCGGATCGCATCTCCTGCATCGGCCGTCAGAACATTTTTGCCGTTGCTGGTAAAACTTAAAGCAGTGATTGGACGGCGATGCGGCAATACTGCCAGGAGCCTCCCGGACTTGACGTCCCACACCCGAGCCGAAGAGGTCGTGTCCCCCGTCAAGATCGTCAGGCCGTCCGGACTCACAGCGACCTTGTTCAACTGGCCCGGTTGGCGCAACAGACGATCCCGGAGCTGTCCCTCCACCTGATCCCAGCGCCAAAGCTCTGTCCCCTTGATGCCGGTCAGGATGAGACTCCGCCCGTTCGGTTCTGGAGCAATTGCCATTGGCCCGGTTTTATCGATCCCTCCCGCGAGGGGGTGGAGTTCTGTCCCGTCCCAGGTGGTCAACTCCGTACGACGGCCGGGCTTGATCGCGAGTATGAGAGCCTTGCTGTCGTGGGTGTAGGCCATCCCGATAACTGGGATGGGGTTCTTTGGTGATGGTTCACTGACACCAGTGGCGACATCCCAGACCCGGACACCGAATTGCTGGCCACCGCATGCCACCCGCTTACCGTCCGGGCTGATCGCGAAGAAGTCCACGACCCCCTGATCATTCCGGAGTTCCCTCCCCACGACCCGTGCCGAACCCAGATCCCATCCACGAACCGTCCGGTTGTCCGCTTCGAGGAACCAAGCCAATCGCCCATCCGGGCTAAATCCCAACACCCTTCCTGGAGGGGCCTCAATGCAGTCGGTCAGAGCATAGAGTTCTCGCCGCCAGGCATTCAGGTTCACCCGAATGATCCATTCGAGCGTCTCCTTATCAGGGGGGAGTGTCTCCAGGCTCCGGGCCATCCAGAGCATCCCCAACCCTACATCGCCCTGCGCGGCCTCTGCCAACCCACGGTCCAGCTCTGTCTCGGCCCTGACCAGCTTCGAGTGGTCTAGTGCCTCCTGGATCTTGGCCTTCTGCTCGATCGAGTGGATCGCCCAGGCGGCCGAGACCGACGCTGTCGCAATCAGGAGAATGGCCACCGAGCCGAGTGAGGCAGCGAGGCCCGGTTTCCGGCGAGACCAACTGACTAGCCGTTCCAAATGCCCCACCGGCCGGGATTCGATCGGCTCTCTTTTCAGGTATCGGCGCAAATCGGCGGCGAGGTCAGCGGCGGTCTTGAATCGCTTCTTCGGGTCTTTCCTCAGACACCGCAGGCAGATCGTTTCCAGATCCCGGGGCACTCGGTCGCCCTGGCCGCGAGGCGATCGGGGTTCGTCAAACTCGATCTGCGCTAGCATCCTGCGTACATTCCCATTGAAGGGCCGCTCATCGGTGAGGAGTTCGTACAGAACTACCCCGAGGCTGTATACGTCGCTCCGGCAATCCACCAAATGGTTCTGCCCGCATGCCTGCTCCGGGCTCATGTAGGCCAGTGTGCCAATAATCTTTCCTTCTACGGTTGTCGTTATCTCACCAGCATCCCAGTGAGCGAGCCCAAAATCCGTCAGCAGCGGTATCTTGCCATATTTCATCAGAATGTTGGATGGCTTGACGTCTCTGTGAATCACGCCCTTCTGGTGGGCATGTTCAAGCGCATCCGCAACTGCTGCGACGTAAGCGGCGGCCTGATCCGGGCTGGGACGGTTCTCACGTAACAGGCCCTGTTCGTCTCGGATGAGGTTCGCGAGCGTTTCTCCTGGGATGTACTCGCTGATGATATATGGGATCTCCTGCTCTTGCCCGACATCGAAGACTTTTACGATCCCACCAGGGAAGTCGAGTTGGGCCTCGATTTTGCCACCCTGGAGAAATCGTTTGACGGCGTTCGGGTTCGCGACAGGGAATGTTCGGAGAGCCTTCACAGCCACGACCCGTTGGATCTGAGGATCCCATCCTCGATACACCGTTCCGAACGATCCCCGCCCGACGACCTCCTTGAGTTCGATCCGTCCCACCGTGAAGGGGATGGGGAACGGGTCCGACAGGTCTGGACCTCTGTGAAAATGTGCCCCGCAACTCGCGCAGGTCGTCCCACCAGCAAGGGGGGTTTCCAGTTGACCATCACATTGCGGGCATCGTGGAACAGGCGGTATATATTCAAATTTCTCTATGTCAGGCGCTAGGTCCGGGTATTGTTTGCAAAGATCCTCCTTCGCGTCCGCGTCATCTTGCCCAGCGGTGGTGGCCTGCACATACTCGATGTACACTTTGTTGACTTTCTCCTCCCGGCAGTCGTATTCTCGTTTATCACCGTTCATGGCTCACCCCTGGCCGTTCATCAACTCACGGAGTCGCTCGAAGCCGCGACGAAGGAGGCCAGCCACTGCTGGTTCCGTTCGTCCCATCAAGTTAGCCGTTGCTGCGAGAGACTTCCCATTGAGGTGGTGAAGCGTTACCGCTTCGGCCTGATCGCTTGGTAGTTGAGCCACAAATTTGCTGAGATCATCCACGTGTTCTCTCACCACAGCCAGTTCACTTGGAGTTGGGTCATCGTACACCCGCCGATTGGGTTGACAGTCATCATAGGGCTCAACGATGCCAGGATTCTGTTCGTTCCTCCCAAAGAATTGTCGGATTTTATCCACTATTTTGTTTTGTACAGCCTTTCGCAACCAACCCTCGGTCACCTCGGGCGGACGATCCGGGCACTTATTCCTTCGGATCAAGCCCATCATCACGGATTGGGCGATATCGGACTGGTCACACACGCCCAGGAGTTTCTTGGAGTAGGCTTTTCTTGCTAATTTACGTACGATCGTATAATACCGGGTGTAGGGATCAGTCGCGAAATCGGTCGTTGTCGATTGCATGGGATGGCCCTCCAGAGTACTCAGCGTCAAACCGACGACCGCGAACCGCGCTGCGGCACTTTTTTTCCGATTTTTTTGGTTGTCACGGTTTGTCAGCTGAGAAACGCGGAAACTTCGCCGATTATGAACACCTGCCGAGAGCATCGCAAGAGTTTTATTCCGAGATTCTTACAACCGGCGATCCGCAGGTAAGACTCCGTGGCCTGGAATCACACGTCTCTGACCAAGACTCTGTCAGCACCAGCGTTTAGGTGAAACACGGATGGCGGTCGAATGACACTACTGCTTGGGATGGGGGGTGGAATTGCGGCGACGAATGACGAGCAAGGGGTGAATTTCGAGCGCTTGCCCAACAGGAGCCAAGCGTTGGGAGGTGTGTCCGTCTGACCCCCGAAACGCCACTGCCCACCCTTTTTGGGGTAGGCAGCGGCGTTTCAGTGATCATTGCAACCGATAGCTGTCACGTTGCGTCGACATTCTCCTTGGCGGCCCACTCGCGGAGTTGCTTCATCCCGCGGACGTTGATCTGCCGGACTCGCTCCTTGGTGATCCCAAAGTGCTGGCCGATCTGCTCCAGCGTCATCTCCTGGGTTCCATCCAGCCCGGTCCGCATCCGGATCACATCTCGGGTTCGTGGGTCGAGGTGGCCGAGTAACCGGCTGACCCGATCCCGCGCAGCGTCGGCCGCCGCCAGCACTTCCTGCTCATCGGTTCGGACATCGGCCCGTGAGTCGAAGACGTCTTCGTGCCCGGTCATGTACCGTTGCTTGTGGGTCTTCTCGTCCGGAATGCTCCGGGCGAAGTTCTTGATAATCGCCCAGGTCGCGTAGGTGCTAAACTTGTTTCCCCTGGCGTAATCGAACTTCTCGACCGCCCGCATCAGCGACAGGTTCCCATCGCTCACCAGATCATCAATGCTCTCCCCTGGCCCCAGGTGCTTCTTGGAGTTGTTGTAGACCAGCCGCTGGTTGCAGTTGATCAGCCGGTCGCGGACGGCCTTGATCTGCTCCCGGAGAGTCTCCATTTGCCGCAATTCGGAGACCCGGACCCGGGCCGGATCCATCTGTTGCTTGAGCTTGTGGAGCCGGTGCTTGAGGAAGTTCATTTTCCGGAACTCGTGCTGCTCCTGCTCCTTCGTCAGGAGCGGCCACTCGTACAGGTGCGCCATCTGGGGGGGCACGTCCTTGGGCGGGCGGCTCTGGGCCACCTTCGCCTCAAACTCGGCCTCCCCAGGCATCCCAACCAACATGGCGCTGGCCTTTGTCGAGTCGTCGAAATCCGGGTTATAGATATAATCGATCGGCTGTTGAATCAATTCTTTGGCTCGGACCTCATTGACCACTCGATACATCGAGGAGCGTGTCCGACTGAACCGAGAGGCGAGGCTATTCACGGTATCACCTGTGTGTTTGGCGTTCTTTTTGTTCAGGTCCATCTGCTTTTTGGCGAGATAGATCTCTTCCTTGGCTGCGGCCGTCAGTGGCCCGGTTGTGGTTGGGAAAAGGGCGTGATCCGGATGCGTCCGATCAAAGTTCTTGATCGTGTAACGGATGGCTTCCGGGGAGCGACCGAGGCGAGTCGCAATCCGCTTGCTCACATCGGTGAGCGTCGCTCCGGAACTTTGCATCTCGCGTGCCGCTGTGAGAATCTCGTCCTTTTCGGTGTCTGTCAGGTGGGAGAACCGGGCTCCTTTCTCCACCAGATCACGATGCTCGGCAACGAACTTCTCCACCACGCTGCGGGGGAAACCGAGCTGGCTGCGACCCTGCACTTTCACGCGTCGACCGGCAAGGCCACGCATCCGCCAGCGGGAGATGGTCTTGGTCGACACCTGGAACTGCTTGCTGACCTCCTCCAGGGTCAGCATCGGTTCCACGGCCTGATCAAGCGGAACCGCCGGCACCGACCGCTCAACCCGCCGGATGAAGAGAGTCAGGTCGTGTTTGAGGTCGGCACCCGAGATGAGCAAATCCGGGTGGGCAGCAGACCGGTAATCGGTGACCCGGAAGCAGATGTACTGATACGGGTAGGTCTTGCCGGGTTCGATTTCCCCAAGCAGTTTCTCGGCTCGGGCCACCTGCTCCTGCCGACGGGCGGGCGGGGCGTACCGGGTCTGTTGCTCGGTCAACTCTCTCAGGGCTGGGTTCTTGAACTCGCTCACCGGACTCCCCCCCGGTCACTCCTCACGTGCGTCCGTGTCCCTTGTTGCTGGCCAGCAGGGATCGGGCCTCCCCGGCCCTGCCAAACCCATCATCAAGCTATTCGTTGCAGGTTGCGTCAGGTTTCACACCTCAGCCGGTTTCCGTCA
The DNA here is from genome assembly GCA_003136315.1 of Gemmataceae bacterium. Lineage (GTDB taxonomy): Bacteria > Planctomycetota > Planctomycetia > Gemmatales > Gemmataceae > Urbifossiella. The sequence continues at coordinate 53,332 of PLDW01000080.1, forward strand.
GGTCGCAGGCACCGATTTTTGAAACTGGCTTCAAAACCGCCCCAACCACATCCACCTTTTCACTTAACATCTGGAGCGTCAAACCTCGTCAACACCATCATGAGATACCCTTGCAGCCGATCCGTCTTTACCGGAATCCACCCGGCCAGTTCGCTCGTCCGACTTTCGGACTTGCACCGGTCTTTTGGATTAGATACACCCTGGGGCAAGGTGGTTCGGTGCGTTTACGGTTCTTCGTGTTGACCGTCGTGAAAGTCACTTCAAGTAGACGTTCATCGGGCCGGTTCTCTCGCGTCCGGCCGTTCGGGCGGTCACTTCAACAAGAAGCGTGCCGAGATCGGGCGAAGGCGGGGGATTCAGGGAGGCCGTTGCAAAGGTGCCGGGGATTGACTAGCAATGCCCTTGCCGATCTCATCTCCGTTCTCGCAATTCCCGGCCAGTAGTCGTCCTTATCGATGATTTCAACAGCACTTAGGTCTGGATTCATAACACATTTTTCTCGGCCGATGCCGGTTGATGCAACACCGGAATCCGTTTGCTGGTCATATTTACAGTGAGGAGGTGTTGCATTTTTGCCAGCGCTTCGCTCACAAACCTGACCCATCTCCCGCCCTCCCGCGATTCCCCGCAACTTCCCTGATCCGCAGACATTCTGGGATTCTCCCCCCGAAAGCGGCATGGACCAGCAGGGGTGCATATCCTTCGTTGCCAGTGGGGTAGAATCACGTATCCGATTTCGGCCGGATTCCAGTTTCAGGTGGAGAGGGAACGAAGCCGAGCCTGGCTACTAACATCAGAACCACGGGAACGGCACTCTTTTGCTCACTCGAAAACTTCAGGGCTCCAGCCGAATGCTCTCCCCCCTCCAAGCGAAAGTCGGGGGAAGATGACTCGGAACCTAGCCCCCCCACCTCCTTCGCTGAAAAGGAAGGGGGAGCAAGATACCGTTGGGGCTGAGCCCCCCATCCAAGAGGGCGGGTTCATTCCGCTGGTTCTCAGCTTTAAACGACTCTCAAGTGTGGTCCCGGCGGAATTGTCGTGACTCGACGTAACCGCCTTCCCTAACACCCCTTCTTAACAATGCCTCACGTTCTGGCTGGCTGCCGGATCGGAATCGCGGAATTCTTGCTCGTCGGGTTCGTTTGCTGCACCGGTCGAGCCGTGGCGCAGGATGCAGTCGCGCTGGTTGAGGGGTTCAAGCCTGGTCACGCCTACAGAGTCGAGGTTCAGGTTAAACTCGACGGCAAACTGGCGGTTCCCAAAGCCAAGGGAGTCGTCCCCGAGGTCACCCTGATCGCGGGGACGAGCCGCCTGACTTACGACGAGCGGATTCTCGAGACGGATGAGCCAAGCACCCAGAAATCCGTCCGGACGTACCGCAATGTCGACTTCAAACGCATCCTCGGTCTGGAAACACAGGACGCCGGGATCCGGCCTTCGGTCCGGCGGATGGTGATGATCCGGTCGGGCGACCGCCGGGCTCCCTTTTCTCCGGACGGACCTCTCACCTGGGATGAGATCGATCTGGTTCGGTCAGACGTGTTCAACCCCGTCGCCGTCCTGGGCCTCCTCCCTGTTGGGGCGGTCAAGCCGGGCCAAACGTGGAAGGCCACCGACTCTGCCGTCGCTGAACTCACGGATTTAGAGAAGGTCGATGAGGGCGGGTTGACTGTCGAGTTCCTTGGCGTGACCACTGTGAATGGCAAGCGAATGGCCAAGTTGCGAGTGACGGGCACTGTCCGTGGGGTGAACCAGGACGGGCCGAGCCGCCAGAAACTGGATGGCACAGTCTTCTTCGATCTCGGGGCCGGACTCTTGACGTATCTGTCGATCCGTGGGACGCAGGAACTCCTGGACGGGGCAACGGGGCAGACGGTTGGGGTGATCGAGGGGCAATTTGTCATGACCCGCTCGTCGCTGGAGCAACTGCCAGCAGATTTGTCGGATGCCTCACTCCGCGGGCTCAGCTTGAAACCAGATCCGGAAAACACGCTCCTTCTGTACGACAACGCGGCCCTGGGGGTTCGATTCCTGTACCCGCGGGGGTGGCGTGTGGGGGCGGTGCAGGGCCGGCAGGTGACGCTCGACCATGCTCAGCTTGGGGGCGGCATCCTGATCACCCTGGCAGTGGCGGGAAAGGTGCCGACCGCCGACGACTACCTGCGCGAAACCACCACATTTCTCCAAAAAGAGAAGGCACTCGTCAATGTGGTAACAAAGCCCGTGCGGGTGCGACCCGACCCCATCCAGCTCGACCGGTTCGCCCTGGATGTCACATTTGAGAAGGACGCTTCCCGGATGGAGTACGCTGTGATCACCCAGACCGACGGAGGAGCCACGGTCGCCGCGCGACTCCCGGCCGCCACTGCGGGCGAGCTCCGCACCGACGCGGAACGGGTCATCCGGAGCATGTCCATCACGAAGCGGATCGAGGATAAGTGATCGCAATAGCGACTGGGACTGTCCGCCCCCTCTCGACTGTCCCAAAAGCGGGCAAAGATTGCGGCCTCACTCGTTTTGGGTCAATCCGTGTTTGTGGTCCTCCTCCGCGTATCGCTACAACCCGAACGACACCACCAATCGACTATGGCCCATAGAGTCCAGCCAACCTTGCGCGAAAATTGTGCCCGACCCGTTGAACTCCCAGCCGAAGGCGGTTAATTTAATGCCAGATCGTACCCGCATGGTACGATCTCCTGGCCGCCCGGTGGTGTCCCCGCACTGCCGGGCGGTGTTGTTTCCAGCCTGATCGGCTCACTTTCACGTCTCAAACTCCGCACTCCTCATTCTTTCCCTGGTCCCGTCATCTTCTCCGGCCGGACAATCCGGTCGAACTGCTCACCCGTCAGCACCCCGGACCCATCCTTGAGCGGCGGTGCGAGCTTCACCGCCTCCTCCCGCAGAGTCGTCCCGTTGTGGTGGGCGGTTTTCGCGATTTTGGCCGCGGCGTCGTAACCGATGTGACGGTTCAGCGCGGTCACCAGCATCAGCGAGTTGGTCACGTAGGCTTCGATTTGCTTGCGGTTTGGCGCTATCCCCGACCTCACTGCACCGCCGACTTTTGGCACAAGCGAAGACTGGTCCACATCCACCATCCCGGTCTCGGGGTTGGCGACGTATCCAATCGCAGCGTAATCGAGTTCCGGCATGTCTGCCGCACAGTGCTCGCGGAAGCTGCGGCAGGCGTCGGCCAGAAGCCGGACGGAGTGTAGGAAGTTGTGGATGATGACCGGCTTGAACACATTCAGTTCAAAGTTCCCTTGACTTGCAGCAAACCCCACCGTGGCATCGTTCCCCATGACCTGGATACAAACCATCGTCATCGCTTCGCTCTGGGTCGGGTTCACTTTCCCAGGCATGATGGATGATCCCGGCTCGTTCTCCGGAATGGTGAGTTCGCCAAGTCCGCAGCGAGGGCCACTCGCCAGCCACCGGACATCGTTGGCGATTTTCATCAGCCCAGTTGCGAGAACCTTCAGCGATCCGCTCGCAGCCACCAGAGCCTCGTGTCCAGCGAGCGCAGCGAATTTGTTTGGGGCCGTCACGAACGGCAGCCCGGTTAGCCCGGCGGTCGCGTTGGCGACCCGGACTGCGAATTCCGGGTCGGCGTTGAGCCCGGTGCCAACGGCAGTCCCCCCAAGGGCGAGTTCGTAGAGCATCGGGAGCGACTGTTTCACCGCGGTCAGGCCGTAATCAAGCTGGGCCACATACCCCCCGAACTCCTGCCCGAGCGTGAGCGGGACGGCATCCATCAGGTGCGTTCGGCCGATCTTGACGATTCCAGCGAACTCCGCCGACTTGGTCGCGAACACGTCTCGGAGTGCCCGGACGCTCGGAAGCAACTTGTGAACCACCTCCTCGGCTGCAGCGATGTGCATGGCTGTGGGGAACGTGTCGTTGGAGGATTGCGACATGTTCACGTCGTCATTCGGGTGGACAGGCTTTTTCGAGCCCATCTCCCCGCCTGCCATCTGGATCGCCCGGTTGGAGATCACCTCGTTCACGTTCATATTCGTCTGGGTGCCGCTTCCCGTCTGCCAGATCCGGAGCGGGAAGTGATCGTCGAGGGTTCCAGCGATCACTTCGTCGGCAGCGCGAGCGATGAGGTCGGCCTTTTTCGAGTCGAGCAGGCCCAGGTCGCGGTTGGTCAGCGCGGCGGCCTTCTTGAGCAGTCCGAACGCCCGGAGGACTGGTCGCGGCATGGTGTCGGTGCCGACTGCGAAGTGGATCAGGGAGCGGGCGGTCTGGGCTCCGAAGTAGCGGTCAGTCGGAACCCGAATCGGCCCCATACTATCGGTCTCGGTGCGATATCCGGACATCGGGTTTCTCGGAGAGAAGAACGGGTCGGGGTGAGTCGGCGGATTGAGGGCATTCTACGGTGGGTGCCAGGAGGCCGGCCATCGTCCGGGTCGAGAGGCTCGCCTGATTCGGCCGCTGCGTGAAGTGAAGTTGATCAGAGACCACATCCTGGGAGTGGCGTTATCGGGTGGACCACCATGACCTGTCGGCGTGATTCGTCCAGTACGTACTGAACCACGAGGGGGTCAACGACACCGATCCAAAGTTGAGCCGGTTCAACGGACAGGTTCCGTAGCGGCTGTCCGAATTGCGGGTAAATGTGCAACCGGCTGTCAATCTCGCGAATCGCAGCAAGAACCTGTTTGCCTAGACCGACTTCCCGGGCGTGTAAGCCCAGGGCTCGCAATATCTCGTGGACGTGCTCGGAATACGAGACGTGGTATGGGAGAGGGGCATCCACGAGCGGATTACTCGCTGGGGAGAATCAGTTGTTCGAGTTCTTCGTAGAAATCGCTCAAGACCAGTCCACCACTTTCCCGGATCTGGCGGATTCTCTCCGTGGTTTCTGTCTCGTCGAAATCCCGCAGTGCCCTTTGGGCCACTTCCGGGGGGACTGGCGTTTTCACCAGAAACCCTGCTTGGGATGATGGGGGTGTTGCTCCGGCACCAGCGGATTCAGGAGAAGGGCGGCCGCCATCAAGCCTTCGATCGACTGCGGATTCTGCGGTACGGTTGATGGTATCGATCTCGGTGACAAGTGTGCGCAAGACAAGTGAAAGAAGCCATTTCGCATCACTCGGAGATACGCTAGCCAGAATCTCCGCCATTGAGGTCGCGAGTTTGGTGGTGGCCTGGGAAATGGTGGCCGCAAGGGTCGGATTCGCGAGTCGAGCGAGTTCACCCTGGAAGGATGTGTTCATCGCTGAATACCGCTTCTTCTCGTGGTTTGACATCGAATAGGCTGGGGGGTGATGCCTTCACACCGAGCGGCATCACCGGTACCACTTTACTCGATCTGGATCGGCCACCAAAGGCCAGCCCACTGGCATCCCCACGGAGAGTCTTCAGAGTTGGCCGGTTAAGGCCCGGATAACGGAGAACGCGGATCGAGGGCAAAAAACGGCGGATGACCCGTCCTCATGCGGTTGAGCAGCCTCGTATGCCAAGCCCCCGAGTCGTGTTATCATCATCGGTGGAGGTGCCCTATGCCAATCCACGACTGGACCCGCGTTTCCGCCGGAGCCTGGCACGATTTCCACCTGGCCTGGATCGCGGAAATCCGCAATGCACTCAACGATGGCCTGCTACCGCCTGACTATTACGCGCAGGCGGAGCAGATTGCCGGGCCACTCGGACCCGATGTCCTCACATTTCAGGAGCCAGACGTTCTGCCCAATGTCATACTCACTGTCCACACGACCGGTTCCGAACCTGGCGGAATTGCTGCCGCCAGTGTTCCGCCTCGAATGCGTTTGACAGCCGAGGCCGAAATGAATGACTACGTCTTGAAGCGGCGGACGCTCGTGATCCGACACTCCAGCGGAGATCGCATCATTGCGCTCCTGGAGCTTGTTTCACCCGGGAACAAGTCCGCACGGCACGCGATGCGGTCGTTCGTCGAGAAGGCGGTCGAATCGCTCTACCGAGGCTACCACTTACTCATCATCGACCTGTTCCCACCTGGCCCCCGCGACCCGAAGGGCATCCACGTCGCCATCTGGGGTGAGTTCAGCGACGACCCGGCATCACTCCCACCAGACGAACCTCTCACCCTCGCCGCGTACTCAGCCGGGCCGATCAAACGAGCTTACGTCGAGCCAACGGCCGTCGGCCGCGAGATGATCGACATGCCGCTGTTCCTCACACCAGAAACCTATGTCAACGTGCCGTTGGAATCGACCTATCGAGCAGGGTATCGAGGTGTTCCGCGTCGCTGGCGAGAGGTTCTCGAAGCACCGCCCGCACCATGAGCAACGTCGTTGGCGCAGTGAGCCCTTCTCGTTACGCTGATGGTGGAGTTACCCTAAGGCTGTAAACTCGGCTAAAATAGCATCAGGAATTCCTCGGAGAAGTCCATGACCGACCTCACCCCCGAACACTCCCCGACAGTTGACGGAGCAGCCGCATCCGAGATTCGCGAAGGCATCCTCCGTGCGAGGGCAGCCCTCCGTCGTGATTTGCCTGCGTTGCTTGCCGACCGCAGAGCCCGAGGCAAATGGGCCTGCTACAGTTGCGATGGTCGAATCGCAATCGGGACCGACTACACCGCATTGATCCGAGAATGTGTAAACCGGGGGATTCCGGATGCCGAGTTCGTGATCGAGCGCGTGACGTCGCGTGCTGGGAGCGAGGAAGAAGAGGAGATCGACAGCAGTTTCGTATGATTGACTCAGGAACTTTCTGCGCGCATGCCCATTATTCTTGACCGCTCGCCGTTTGCTGAGCACCCATCCGAAGTCGCGTTCCTCACTGAGCGAGTGAGTATCCGGGCGGACCAGATCATCATTTGGCTGACTCTCAGCCTGAAACGGGTGACATCGCCCAACCCGTCAGCAGTGCCTTTCCCCGTGATCCTGGACACAGGCCATTCGCATACGTTCTCGCTGCACGAGCGGCACCTGATCGAGTGGGCGGGACTGCGTCCCGAAGTCTTGACCATTCTGGGAGCAGTCCGGGAACGTGGCCAAAGGATCTTGCTCCGCGAGGTGAACCTTTGGGCTCATCCGACAGCCAAAGGCTCGCGGGACCAGTTGGCAGATCGGCCCGCCCACCAACTTGCGGCTCCGCGTGGAATCGCTGTGTATCCGGGCGCCGAGTTTCCGCGGCTTCCGATTTTGGGGTTGCGGGTGATTGCTGAAAACGAGCTTGTCTTGACTGTCAACGGCAAGCGGAGGGAGGTAACACTCCGGACGCCCATGAGGTGGTGGCCATTCTCCTGACGCCGAACATGCGAACCTGAGCGACCGTTTGGATGTCATAAGAAGAATGGGCTCATTACACCTCGACTGGAGAACGAACATGGGGAAGGATGTTGAAAGAGATCAGGCCACCTTCGCGCGTCTGGCCAGGTCACCTGAGTTGTGGCTGCGCTCTGCTGAGATGCTGAAGAAATCTGCCGATGTCCTCCTGGCCGGGCTGGAGCGAGAGCGTCAGGAGCACGACGCGAGATTGAAACTCCTCCTGGAATGGGGCTTGCACCGCCAGGGGCAGAAGCCGCATTTCTGCATAGAAGATCACGACCTCACGCACTCGATCGGGCAGTCTTACTTCCTCATGGCTGGGCTGTGCATTGAGAATCTGTTGAAGGGCATCATCGTCCACGCTCACCCAGAGTATGTGAAAGAGAAAGGCGAACTGGGTTTCTCCCTGAAGTCGCACGATCTTGTGCAGCTCGCGAAGGATGCCGGGCTTTATGGCGAGTTAAGCCGCGAGGAACGGGACTTGCTAAAGATGCTGGGGGAGGCTGTGGTCTACTGGGGACGATACCACATCCCGAGAGACTACGAGAAACTGAAGAGCGGGTGGGGCTGGGACGACCCGCATTTTGTGACTTTCGACAGACTCTTTCGGCGGTGGGCTAAGAAGCAAATCCGACTCTTCGCCGTATCTGACAAGGGCGTCATGCTCCCTGGCGACTGCGAGGTGTCGTCTATGACGCCTGACGAGTACGTCCTGTGGCGGCTAGACCGGAAACGACCAGATGCAATTCAGCCGCCCGGGGATCGTGTCGACCAGTGATCGCCCCACGATGGTGATCCTCAGCTCGGGGCGGTCTGCTCGGTCAAGATCGCGGTGAGCGTTCGGACACGATCCGCGTCCGATGCAAGAAGCGAGGCAAGCCTTTGCTCCAGGGAGAGTGGAAGGTGATGGAGGAGGGCATGGGTCAGACTCTCCAGGGAAGTCATCGCCATCACCTGTTCCGCCACGAAGTCGGCGGTCGGGAACTGTGACCGAAATGAGTGATTCGTCCGCGCAAATGTTGCGAACAATGATTTGAGTGAATCCAGTGCTTCGGACCCGATTGGCTCGGTCGGCCGAGTGATTGACTTGATTTGCGCTCTGGACCACCCGGCTGAGCGCCGAACGTCGACGATCCGAACCAACCGCAGGGCCATGAACCCTATCTGCCAGGGGTCATCACCCGACCGGGATGCTCCCGATGCTCGGACGAGAACCCCAGGCTGGCCGGCTTTCACACCTGGGGGGACAAGGACAAATGTGTCAATTCGTTCCGAATTCGTCTGTGATTCGACGTCACCGAACGCGGCGTCGTGAACGCGATCTGCGACGGGCAGAGACCGACTGAAGCCAGCTACGAGGAGCCAATCACGATTTTCCAGAACAACGACCCGTTCCGTTGTGATTGGCGATTGATCGGTCAGGTAAGCATTCGCGTCCGGCCACCCGTGTTCAGCAATGGGAACGAACTCGCGACTGCATTCCAGGCGAGGTGGGGCAGACGAAGGGACTGGAAGGAAAGCGATGTCGGCGATTCGGTTGAACTGGATCACGTAGTTTGTGAGCGCGTTCTCGCTAACCTGTCCTGCGTCGTCTATTGCGCCCGGTTCGCTGTCCCACTCGATTGCAGTGACTGTCACGCAATAGTCACCGTTCGACAAGACGATCCACCGGCGATCATCTCCGGCAGGGGGATCGCGTGGGTACTCAGCATTCGGAATGCAGTCGCCGTTGTTGAGCATCACCCGATTGTGCTGCACACGCAGGCGGAAGTCCCAAGAACACGCCCGATACGTCACTTCCCGCTGGGTGAGTTCGCCATCGGTCAACCGGAACCCGAATCCCCCATCCGAACCCGTCGACCAACCGACCAGATGACCGGCCTCAAACTCTTTCCGGCAGGCAAACCCACAGGTCTCCCAGCCGAGCGGAGACGTTGCCCGATGTTCGAGGTCGTCGGGATGGAAGATGTAAAAGCTGGCGATGTCGGTGCCAAGATACAGCGTGCGGTCGAGTGATGCCGTCATACCCCACTCCATAGCCACACCTCATTTAGCCTTCACAGCCAACCGAGCACATCCGGCCGCTCCGATGAATCCGGCATCCGAGCCGAGAGAGGCGAACGCGATTTTCACCGTCTTTGTCGGGAACGGGAGCCCGTACTGCCGGACGTAGGTATCGATCCGCGACCGGAACGACTCCCCCGCTGCCACCATTCCCCCGCCAAACACGATCATCTCCGGGTCGACCGACGAGATCACCGCGCAGGCCCCCAGTGCCAGGTAGTAGGCCGTGTCGTCGACTACCTTCAGAGCACATTCGTCGCCGGCCGCAGCTAGATTAAACACATGCTTGGATGTAAAATCGTCATCGTTCGCAGTGTAGTATTGTCTCAGCTTGGTCGCTCCCCGCCACGCAGCCATTTCTTCCCTGGCCCGTTTCACCACATTGGTCGCGCTGGCGTACGCCTCCAGGCAACCGCGTGCTCCGCACCCGCACAGCCGGCCGCGGTCAGGCATGGCGATCCGCAGGTGCCCCAACTCCCCCCCGTGGCTGTGCTCCCCTTCCACGATTACATCCCCGAGGATGATACCGCCACCGACCCCGGTTCCAAGGGTGAAGAGCACCATGCTTTTCGCGGCCTGCCCCGATCCAACCCAAAACTCGCCGTAGGCTGCTGCGTTCGCATCGTTCTGGTAAACGGTCGGTTTGCCAAACACCTGTCGGATGTGATCCCGGACCGGAACATTCTTCCACGGCTTGAGATTCGGCGGATCGAGGATCAACCCGGCCTTGATGTCCATGAGCCCCGGGGTTGCCACTCCAATTGCGGTGACATCGGCGAGTCCCACCCCGGCAGCCTTCACGGCCCGCCGGATTGTCTCGCACATCGTCTCCAGCCCGGCCTCCTGGCCGCGTTCTGGCTCGGTCGCCATGATCACCGGTGCCGACAGCGGCTTCCCCGCATCGTCGACAGCCGCGGACTTCATGGTTGTCCCACCAACGTCCAGACCAACGTAGATCAACGGCTCGGCCATGACCGATCCCATGAGGTTGTAACCGTTCTCTCCGGAATTTCCCGGGTGGAATGCTGTTGTACCGATCGGGTCACAATTGACACGGGGTCGCGGCTTTGCTGCACGGTGGAGCAAGCATCGGTCTAACGTGAGGGCGAGGCTCCTGCCGAGCCGTACCACCCACACGCTCGGCAGGAGCCTCGCCCTCCCATTTGTACGTCTAATCGCCTTTCCATAGATGCGGCAGCCTCAGCGGGCTTCTGTATCATGCCCGGCCAGAATTCCCGAATCGGCATTTCCGGTCAGGCGAAAACTCTTGTTTGCGACCGACTTGATGATTGAGCGTGATCTACAGTTGGGGGTGAATCAACCGGCGGCTGACCACCCGACTGACACGTGATGCCCCCGGCTGCGACCACAGTTGCAGCAAGCACCTGGAACCGTCCCGGCCCGATGGCCGTTTTCCGGTGGGGCCACCCCGCCACAATATCCTCGCAGTACGAGTTATGGAACAGCTAACCCCTCAGGTGATGCACAAACTCGTCTTCACCATCCTGGTTCACGGCCTCCCCGACGCCCAGACCGGGATCGCCCTCGACGTCCTGATTGAAGCGCTGAAGCATCCGAACGGCCAGATTCGGGAACTTGCCGTGGTCGCCCTCGCCGAACTCGGGGTGTCGCCCTCCAAGAGGGTGGCTGCGCTCCTGGCTGCCCTCCGCGACCCCTACGCCCGTGTCCGGCGGCGAGCGGCCCGCGCCCTTGGCGATTTCGGTAGCCACGCCCTCCCGGCACTCCCCATGTTGGCGGCCGGGCTCCGTGATCCCGACCCGAGCGTTCGCCGGGATTCGGCCGGAACGGTTGGCCGGCTCGGACCAGCAGCTCATTCTGCTGCCCCCGGCTTAGTGCTCCTGCTGGGTGAACCGGAGACCCGAACACGGGTAGTGGCCGCGACTGCTCTGAAGCGACTGGGCCGCGTGGCGATCCCGGTGGTGATCCAGGGATTGTCGAACCCCGATGCAGAACTTCGTGGCCGGTGCGTCACTCTCCTTGGACAGATGGCCCCGGATGATGCAACCGTAGCAATGGCCTTGCAGGTCGTCGCAAACGACACCGACGCCGAAGTCCGCCAACGAGTTGACGAAGCTCTCACCAGAACCCCCTCACCAATCGATACACCGGCCCCCATGAGGACAGTGTTTAGTGTTTAGTGTTTGGTGTTTGGTGTTTGGTGTTTGGTGTTTGGTGTTTGGTGCGATGGCACTCTTCTGGGTCAGCCACACTGTCATGACGTGACAAGCTGTAAGCTGTAAGCTATCAGCTACAAACTACTGCCTTCCAAGTCGCTTCTCCTGCATCCATCGCACGACTTGTATGACAACGGATCGTGGGGCGAACCGCTGGAGGAAGATCAGGAGTTTGTTACGACCACCCGGGATGACAAGTGCTTTCCCCCGCTTCATGCCAGCCACACCCTGTTCCGCTACCGCACGGGCGCTCAGCCGGTGGCCGACGCTGAACGCCCTTGACGACTGCATACCGGCGACCGCAGCAAACTCGCTGTCGGTCGGACCAGGACACAGGCAGGTCACAGTGATCCCACTTCCAGCCAGTTCGTTGGTCATCGACTGCGACAGAGAGTTCACAAACGCTTTCGTCGCGTAGTACACCCCCATCATGGGGCCGGGTTGGAACCCGGCCACCGAACCGACATTCAACACTCGGCCCTGGCCTCGGCTCCGCATCCCTGGAAGGAACAAGCCGGTCAACTCCGTCAGGGCGGTGACGTTCACCTGAATCATTCGCAGCATCTTGCCGAGGTCCGCCGTCGCGAATGGACTCAGATCCCCGAAGCCCGCATTGTTGACCAACACATCGACTTGCAGACCGGTGGCTGAGATGGTGTCGAAGAGCGTGCGAGGACCGGCCAGGTCGGCCAGGTCGGCCGGAACGACGTGACAACCAATCCCGTGGGCCGACTTCAATTCGGCAGCGAGGCGATTCAGTTCGTCGACTCGGCGGGCCGTGAGAATCAAGTTGTGATCACGGGCCAACACCTTGGCAAGTTCCTTGCCAATCCCAGCACTTGCGCCGGTGACCAGAGCCACGGGGCGGGAGGAAGACGTCATGAGGGGTATGTGACGCGGAGTTCGGGTTGGGGAAACACACCGGACGTCGCGGTCCGGGTCTCGGGTCTAGCATACGAGGTCTACCGTGCGACAGGTGAGGGTTGACGGAACGGAGTGTTCGCAAGGTAGAGGCATGCCCGGAGGCTCGGGTCACTGGCTGAGAAAAAAGAATCACACATTTCGCGCAAGTCGTTATATCAAAACGTATTCATCAAGGGTTACAATCGCACGATCTGGCCATGTGCGTGGCTTCGTGTAGTCGAAGTCAAAGTCCCGAAAAGGAACCAGTCCGAGCGCGGTTGTGAAGTAATAGTTTAGAAATCGTGAAAATTGGGTGAAAAACCCCCATTTCCCCCTGGTTGCCCTTCCAGCGGATGAATCGCTCCAGTATCACACCACCTACTCGCACGCTGCGACATCTATCGCACCCTGCGACCGTCATCCCCCGAGCGACAGGATGTCCAATCACTACTCTCGATGGGTCCGTATTCAACGATCGCACCAGATGCGCGGATTTTTCGGGCGATTCATCTCGTTGACGCTGGGCGGATCTAGTCACAATCAGAAAAGTCTGCCTCATAGATCATGAAGATTGCGTGAAGATTAGAATTCTGCGGCGACACTGCTCTCGCCGCAGTTCATGCTTATTGATATGCTTAGCTTTGTCGCATGGCTGCTGTGACTCCCACACTACCAAAACGGAGGTTTTCGATGCCGCCCAATCGTTCTCGCGGATTTACGCTCATCGAACTTCTGGTCGTCATTGCGATTATTGCCATCCTAATCGGTCTTTTGCTTCCCGCCGTCCAGAAGGTACGGGAGGCTGCTGCCCGGACCAAGTGTATCAACAATCTCAAGCAACTCGGTCTGGCTGCGCTCAACTATGAAAGTACCTACGGTGGTCTGCCGTACAACGCAATCACCAAAAATAATGAGCAACCGCCATACATTCCCTGGCAGTCGGGGTATCTTGCCAGCGCTGGGAACGTCGGAGGAACCCAGGGTCGGGCGAGTGGTCTCGTTCCGCTTCTCCCCTACGTTGAACAGAATAATATTCTTCCGATTTATACTTTCGGACTCGACTGGAGCGATCCATCCAATGTCAACGCGCTGATTATTACCTTCAAGCTGTTCCGATGCCCATCGGCTCCTACCTCCGACGCTCCGGTGGTCTACACCACTAACTACATCAGCGGCGGAAACAACGCGTTCGCCCCGCCGAATGCTCCCGGATCCGGGACAAATATCCTGGGTTCGAAAGTTTATCCGACCACGGCATGTACTCCCAGCGGTTGGGTCGCTGACTACGCCGCTGTGGTGCAAGTGAAAACGACGAAGGATGGCAGCGGAAACGAGATCGCCTATGCCAATCCGCTTGTGACCTGGACATTCCCTGGTCAGGGTGTGAAGGGGGCCGAGCGGCAGAATGGTCCGACGAAGATTCTGGAGATCACCGACGGAACGAGCCAGACCACTTTGTATTCCGAGGCAGCCGGGCGAGACCGGGAGTGTTTCACCGGTGGCCAGTGCCAGCCCTACGCAGCGACCTCGACGCTCACCGGCCCAATCTGGGCGGACAGCGACAACCGGATCACTGTGACCGGGTCCGACCCGACCGGGACGACGAGCTTCGGAACCGGCCCATGTGTGATGAATTGCAATAACCTTCAAGGCGACATCTACGCATTCCACACCGGAGGGGCGAATGTCGGCTTTGCCGATGGAAGCGTACGGTTCATCAAATCGTCAGTGGCAATCAACACTTTAGTCGGCCTGGTCACGAAGGCTGGCGGTGAGGTTGTTGATCCCAACAGCTACTAAATTGTTTCAGGCAGTCCATCGCAGACGTGTGGCTCCGGATCAATCCGGATCACATCGGTCAGAATGTGCTCGCAAAAGAAGATCGGGCAATCGGTGCCGATAACGAGCCAGAACCGTCGCCATCACAGATGAGCTGGAGTCGTGGCCCTGTTCGCACAGGGGCAACTTACCCGCCAGCGCTCTCGGTGAGCCACCTGGCCAGTTCCCGGACCTCATCATTTGGGGTCTTCGTCGATTCGGGACTGGGGCTTGGGGTCGGCTCGGGGCTGGGGGGATTCTCCCGCTGAGCCCTCCATTCGGCGTACCAGCCGGACAGGGACTTCTGGAACAATCGGCTGGCAGCAGGTGGGGGAGTCTGGGTGCGAGTAGAAAGACGGGGGGAAAAACGCGCGGTCATCGGGCCTATGGGGGTGATGGTGGGAGCAGTGGCAGAGTTGCCACAATTCACAAGATTAGCATTCCGCACAGTGAAGTCAATCGCAAAAAAACCACAATGCAGCGATGCCTGGTAGGCTGGGTGACTTTTGATGACTACGCTGGTGATGTGGGAACTCTTATAAAAGTACAATTAGTAGAACGTCACCGGGTTGCCTTCCTGCGCGATCATCTGCTGCCCCGTTGGAGCAGAAACGGATTCTGTCGAAAACAACCCGGAAGGGTCGCAGCAATGAGCCGGGGGTGATCGCAGCGATACCACCGAGAACGATTGTCTCAGCCTCCCCCAAACTGGACATGTCCCCCCACACCGATCTGATCAAGCCGGAACCAGGGGACTTTGGTCTTCGGAGCGTCAGGCTTCAAAAAGGCATCCTGAACCACCTTCGGATTCAAGTAGATCTTAATGACAAGCCCTCGACGGCCGTTGCTGTCGGTCCCTTCGGCCAGGTAGACCCTCTCTTCACCTTTGTGCCACCCGTACCACGCGGTCACCTCTCTCGCGAAGTGGTTGTAATCCAGGAGGACAGACGTTTTTCCGCCCACTCTCCCCTCCTGCACGTCTCCCAGAACGGTTGTGCCCCAGTCGGCTCGGTCGTACGACTTTGGCCGGCCAAATTTCTGACGTAATCCTTCGATCGTGTCAGTCGGTCCGATTGCGGTGTATTTCTCGAACGAGATATCGCCCCGACCCGAAGGTGAAATCGTTCTCGTGGCCAGATAGACGATTGCCACGATCATCATAAGAGCGATGAACCCCCCGCAAGCGATGGCGAGGATCTTTCCGATGTTCGGTTCGGAGGATTTTCGCCGCGGGCGACGGCGACGAGGAAATTCCTCTTGCTCTCCCCGACCACGGTTCGGGCGTTCATCAGAATCGAAGTCCTCGTCTCGCCAGCGCGAACGCTGTCGGTCCTCATCGTCATCGTCTTCTTGCCGGCGGCGAGGCCGAGGGTCATCCTCATCCTCGCCGCGCCGACGGCGTGGTCGGTCATCGTCCTCTTCCCAACGGGTCGGGCGTCTGGCCATGAGCAGTACACTCCCTGGAGTGGGTCTCTTCACGAATGAGAGTAACCTCAAGCCGAACGTGGGGCAACTGTTCCCGACCAGTTCGAGAAGCACCAGACTTGGGTTTCGCCCTGGGATCGTATCACAGGTGGGTACACCCGGGACCGCACCCCCCCCTCTCCTGACCAATGACGATGCCATCGACGATCTCCCTCGGGCGGTCACCCGGTTCCGGGATCGATTGCGTGAAGACGATGTGGACCGTAAATTGGCCGATGATTAGCTCGGGTCGGCGTTCGTCCTTTGCGGCCTCCGGCACAGCTTTCATCGGGGTTGGCTGACGTCCTTTCGACGCTCTTCATCCGCACGAGTCCACAATGTTTACCGGCGATGAATCCATCCGGTTCACGAGCAACGCCCCAGTGTCGGTGGTGTACGACCAGATCGAGGACGCTCTCTCTTCACTCGGTGACGCCGAAGTGGACAATCGGGGGGACATCGATATCATCCCGCGGAGGTCGTTCAACAACGGTCTTACTGAGATTAAAATCGGCGGCACTGTCAGACAGCGCGGGGGTAAATATATCTTGACCGTGGACTACTCCTGTGGCCTCTCCACCACAGGTCTGGTCATCTTGATTGTGGGCGCGTTGTTCCTACTGGCTGGGGTGTTGGTCCTGCTTGCACCGATGCTTGCGAAAGATAACGTCGCCAAAGCCGTTCGCCGGGCGTTGCGGAACCTCGACTGAAGTCGGGTGCTTGGGGCGTGGAGAGCGCTCTGGGCGTCCGTTCCTCACCACTCCTCGGGCCATTCCCGGGAGGAGACACGATGATCGTCCGTGACTCAGTGGTCGACCTGCCAACCCCGACTGGCCCGATGCGAACCTACTTCTATGCCCCGGATGAGCCGGGCCGAATTGCGGCCCGCCGCCCAGGACTGATCTTCTATTCGGAGATTTTCCAGCAAACGCCCCCGGTCCGCCGACTGGCCGTCCAGTTCGCGTCTCTGGGTTATCTGGTCGCTGTCCCCGAGGTGTATCACGCTCACGAGCCACCCGGGTGTGTGCTTGGGTACGATACCACCGGCAAGGATCGCGGTAACGCCCTGAAGCAGATCATCCCCCTGGCCGAATTTGATGCGGATGCTCGCGCGGTTGCAGCCGCACTGCAAGCCCACCCAGAATGTACAGGCCGCCTGGGGGCAGTTGGGATTTGTCTTGGTGGGCACCTCGCATTTCGCGCTGCCCTGCTCCCGGATGTCTGGGCAACCGCCTGCTTTTACCCAACTGACTTGCATACCGGAACGCTTGGCGCTGGTGGAGGAGCCGACTCGCTGGCCCGGGCCGGGGAGATCCGTGGTGAGTTGCTCATGGTCTTCGGCCGCCAGGATCCTCACATCCCGGCGGAGGGGCGACAGCGAATCTACCACGCTCTGGACACGGCGGGGGGGTGGTTCACATGGCACGAGTTCAACGCGGCCCACGCTTTTTTGCGAGATGAAGGTGAGCGATACGATCCCGCTGCCGCACGACTTGCCATCGGTCTGGCTACGGACCTGTTTGGCCGCGCTCTGTGAGACGACCGACCCGCTGACCTGCTTTTGGGACTTGCCCACGCCGGGCCGCCACGGAGGGCCGCCCCCTACAAATGCTGTGTAGGGGCCGGCCCGGCCTGTCCCTTACGGGTGGTATCCCTCCATCTGCCGATCGCCTA
>PLDW01000438.1 GCA_003136315.1 Gemmataceae bacterium
CGCGCAAACCGCGACGTGACCTCTCGCACCGGCTTCGGCCTCAACTGAGGTTGTGTACACACGTATAATATGGCTCAATACCTCTATCAATCGTGCGGGGAGGTGAGTCATGACGAACGAGGACATCGCCCAAAAACTCCGTGGACAGGCGTCAGCGTTGGCCCGAGGCAGAAGCAACCTGTACCGCGTGCGAGCTTTCCGACAAGCTGCCATCACAGTAATGGCCCTTCCAGACGACGTCTCGACCCTCGTCGCGGTCGGCGGTGCGAGGGTGTTGGAGCGAGTTCCCGGAATCGGGAAGAGTTTGGCGGGGACCATTGCCGAGTTTGTCGGCGCGGAGCCATGCCGAGAGCCAGTGGCCGGTGGTTGAGCGTCGCGATAAGGCGTCCGGCAGCAGAAAGTGTACCCAATTGGCACGCGCGCGTCCGGGTATTGTCCTCCCCCGGTTGCGGGGGAGGTCGGCGAGGCTTTGCTCGCCGGGAGGGGGTTGAGCCTTCATCCCACGTGAAGCCTCTACCCCACCCGCCTGCGGCGACCTCCCCGCAAGCGGGGAGGTACACAATCCCCGCCCTGCGGTGGGTGTATTATCACTTGCCCCACGCCTGACGCCGGTGACCGAAAACCGATCACGTTCCCGGAAACCGTGCCGCACTCGCGGCTTCCGAGAGATTCGGTTGGTGGTAACCAGCTCATTCCTACCAGAAGTTGCTGGGGAAGACCTCCCCGCCAGACCGTGTGACCATCCCCGCAACTGTGGTGGGGGTCACCGCGCTCTGCAGGAACGCGACCGACCCATCTCCCCGTGCGAGGTTCACCCCGCCAATGTGGAACGAATACATGGATTCGTAGTTGGCTGCATTCACCGTGTTGCACCCGGAATTGGGGCTCGGGACTGTCCCGTATCCGACGAGGTTATATGAGACGTTGTAGTCCGCCCACGCTGCGTTCAACTGCCACCCAATCGATCCAGGGGTGTTCGGCGTGAGTGCCTGGCCGTTGAAGTACACCTGCTGGCGGCCAGCGGTCTCCGCAACCATGATCGTATTGCTCGTTCCGTCGGTGATCTGCACCAGGGTCAGTTGATTGCCCTTCGCCCCGAACATCCCGCTGTCGGTATTCACGGTCTCGGTCGGAGCGCAGTTGGACACGAAGGCGGTGCTCAACCCCCGGATCACATTGTAATCGGTGATGCCGAGGTTCATCGGCCCGGCGTTTGGTAAGCCCAGGGAGGCGAAGTACGGTTCGTAATCTGCGTACCGGGGAGTCGCCGAGGGGCAGTCGTAAATGGAGATTTGCGTGCCACCTCCAACCGACGTTCCGTAGGGCGGTGGGAGGTTGACCGGGTCTGCCACCGAGTGGTTGATGTTGACGATATTCAGCAGGTTCCCCTGTTCGATGTAGGGGAGGATTTGTGCCAGGAAACTGAACCCCTCGGTCTGGGGACCGAACGGGTTCGGGGTCGGGGGTGTGGCGAAGTCGAAGCCCCAGGGTGGGAGTTTGGCGTTGGTATCGTGGTAGTTGTGGACGGCCAGTGCGATCTGCTTGAGGTTGTTCGAGCACTTGGCGCGGGCGGCGGCCTCTCGAACCTTCTGCACCGCCGGGAGAAGTAATCCGATGAGGATTGCTATGATGGCGATCACCACCAGTAACTCGATCAGCGTGAATCCCCGACGCGAAAGCGATGGGCTCATATCACACCTCGGCTAAAGATGACGACGGAGAGGGCCATGTGACAGGAACGGGCGAACCGTAGCCCCCAAGCGAGCATACCGATCCCGTCCCTCACGGGGCAAGCGGTTTCCGGGAAATCGAGAGACTTTCATGAATGCTTCTCGGGCCGGTCCAGGCCCCTGCAGGGAGGTGGCATCCCGTCATGTGGGCATCTTCCCACTCGTTGGCGGGGCAAAGCGGCCAGGTTCAGAACCGGCGACGTTAGTCGCCGGNNAACTGGCGAACCGGCGACGTCAGTCGCCGGGTTCAGCTAAGTCGCCGGGTCAGCTCAAAGGGAGGTAACAACAGGCGAAGCGGCAAAGTCAGTCGCCGGGTAGGTATCAGCTCACCCGGCGACTGACGTCGCCGGTTCGCCAATGACAATGTTACCCCTCGCACCTACTCATTGAACCATGCCGGCAAAGCTTCCGATTCGGGTTATGTCGAAGAGGAGGATTTTCCGATAGAGACCACATCTTCCGCCGCCGTCAGCGCGCGGGTTACCAGACCACGAGGTCGCGATGTCCAAGCCCGCCACCCCCATCCGACTCGTCCTCTGCTCGCTCGACGACCGGACGGTGCCGAGCACGGTGCCGAGCACGGTGTCCGTCACTAACACTGCTCGCCCGTTCGACTTCGTCGCCACCGGCACACTCACCACTAACGATCAGACATCCACTGGAACGCCGCTCACCAACACGTCGACCAACTCTGTCAACCTGACCGGTTCCCTCGACTACACGAGCAATACCGCCGGACAGACCGGCAACGTCATGATCTCCGGAACCGGGACGGGCAACGAAGTCCCAACGAATGCAGCCGACACCGGCGGCATCGGGCCATATGCTCAGACTCTCACCGGGCAATGGTCGTTCACCGACGCGAGTGGGACTGTGGCGACCGGCACCCAGCCCTTCAGCGGAACGGCGACCTACCTGACGGGAGCAACCGGGGTGGGAACCCGTTCGCTTGGCCCTGTCGCACTTGCCGGGACGTTCAACGTGTCCACGTTCCAACTCACAGCGAGTGGGAGCACATCCGGGGCGAGTTCATCTTCTCAGGACAACCTCACCGCGACCCTGGCGAACGCAACCAACCAACCCACGACGTTTTCCATTAACGGACAATCCGCCACAATCGCGGCGGACGGGACCGTGGGCCTGAATTTCACGGTGGCTGTCACTGGAAACCTGATGCAAGCCCCGTCCGAGACCGCCGCGGCAACCGATGTGACGGCTGAGTGGGTTGGGAATGGGCAAACGCAGCCCGTCGCCCTCGATCTGCCGATCTACTGGAATACCGGCACGCTGACGGCCACTGTGAGCGGATTGATCCCCCCATCGTGGGCACAACAACTGGTTGTCCAGGTCGATGCTGCCCATCAGATCCCCGGTGACGTCACCACGAACGCAACGTGGACGATCATCCTTGGTAATCTCACTTCTCCCTCTCCACCGGTCACGACTTCGCCGCCGGTCACGACCTCTCCGCCGGTCACGACTTCGCCGCCGGTCACGACCTCTCCGCCAGTTACGACCTCTCCGCCGGTCACGACTTCGCCGCCGGTCACGACCTCTCCGCCGGTCACGACCTCGCCTCCGGTCACGACTTCGCCCCCAGTCACGACCTCACCTACGCCACCAATAGCGGCCTCGTTCGACCTCACGCCCGGCCCGAACCCGATCCTGGAGATTCGGGATGCGGCCGGACAGGTGATCGGCGACGCGCCGACATTCGAGTCGTTCACAGGGCCGATCTCGCTTGCCGTGGCGGATGTCAACGGTGACGGCGTGCCAGATGCGATCATTGCGGCGGGGCAGGGGGGTGGACCGCGGGTCGAGGTCATCGACGGGGCGACCGGGAATACGCTGCTGAGCTTCTATGCGTTCGACTCGTCATTCCGCGGCGGTGTGAGCATCGCGGTCACGACCCAGACCCCGACCGGAGCAGCCGAGATCATCGCCGGGGAGGGAGTTGGTGGTTCGCCACAGGTGCGCGTGTTCGATGCATCGAGCGGTGTCCTGATCAGCCAGTTCATGGCGTATGATCCGGCGTTTACTGGCGGGGTGAATGTGGCTGTCGCGGATCTGAACAATGACGGGATCGCGGAGATCATCACCGGCACCGGAAGCGGGGGTGGGCCGATTGTGAGGGTCTTCAACCTCCAGACCGGGGTTGATGAGCAGGATGTGCTGGTTGCCTCCCCGAACAGCCGCGGTGGGGTCCAGGTGTCGGCCGAGACTGTGCCCAGTACCGGTCAAGTCACAGTCTCAGCCGACCCAGGCGCGGCAGGGTCGACCATGTATTTCCGCAATCAACTGACCGCGGGGGGCCCGCCTCTGGTCAGCCTTCTGGATCCGGTCGTCGTGACTGCGTCTTCCTCGACAACCTGATGTGGAAGAGGCCGCCCAGGGCTTTTTCGCCCTGGGCGAGCAGGCGATCAACGTGACACCCTTGCTTGGCAGTCCTCGCCAGATTTGTCGCGATCCCCCACATCCACCCGGAATCCTGCTTCCTGGTAGATCGTCCGTATCGTCTTGAGCTTTCGCTCAACGGTCGCCACTGACCGCCCGAGCCGGGCCGCGATCTCCTCGTTCGTTTGCCCCTCCATTCGCCACACCACCACTCGCTGCAATTCCCGGCCCCCGAGTACCTCCAGCATCCGCTCCAACCCTTCCGCCATCGCGATCACCTCCGCTGGATCGGGTTCCCCGGCCGGCAGGTCGATTCCGGCTGATGACCCGTCTTTCCCCGTCCGGAGGGCGGACAGGTGAACGACCCGCCCGCCCCCCGCCTTCTGCGTGGTGTCCTTCTCGATCTGGTCGATCAGTCTGCGTCAGTTCTTGATTGGCAACGAGGATCGGCAAGCTTACGATCAACTACAGAAGAATCCCCCCCACGACGGAATCGTCATGCCCAACAACCCCGCTCCCGAGCCGGGCCAGATGGCCCGGCTGATCGATACCCTGTGCGACGAATTCGAGGACGGGTGGCGGACTGGTCACCCGATCGCGATCGAAGACATGCTCGCCCGCGCACCGGAGGACGCCCGACCGACCCTGTTCCGCAGTGTGCTGGAGATCGAGCGGGAGTACCGACAGAAAGGCGACCGACCGATTTCACCGGACGAAGCCCGGGACCGATTCTGCGGGCTCGGACCGTGGGCCGGCGCGATCGTGGACGATGTTCTCCCCGCGGAGACGGTTCTCATTCTCGATGTGATCCACGGTCCGTATGCCGGGCGGTCGTTCTCGCTTGCCGGGCACACCACATTCACAATCGGTCGCCAACCCGGACAGCATATCTGCCTCCCCGACGACCCGCACCTCTCCCGCGCTCATTGCCTGGTGGAGGTGAACTCACCACTCGCTCGGGTCGTGGATCTGGGAAGCAAGACCGGGACTATCGTGAACGGTCGGTCGGCGGCACAATCTGAGTTGCGAGATGGTGACGAGGTCCGGGCTGGGTTGACCGTGTTCCGAGTCCGAGTCCCTGGAGTACATGGATTCGGCACCCTGAGTCTTCCCGAGCAACGAACCACCGTGACACATAACTCCGCCGGGCCGCCCACGATTCCCGGGTATCGGCTTGGGCGCGAACTCGGCCGCGGGGCGATGGGGGTCGTGTACCTGGCGGTTCAGGAAGTCGATGGTGTCGAGGTGGCAGTGAAAACGCTCCTCCCGGCGATTCCTCCGAGCCGGACCGCCCTCGGCCGGTTCCTTCGTGAGGCCGAGATCCTCCGCCGGCTCAGCCACCCTCACATCGTCGCATTCCGGGACGCGGGATCGGCTGGCCCACTCCTGTACTTCGTCATGGAATATGTCCCAGGGACCAGCGCGGGTGCTGTGGTCGATTCCCACGGGCCACTCTCACCCGGGCGGGTTCTTGGGTGGGCCGATCAGTTTCTCGACGCTCTCGCCCACGCTCACGAAAAAGGGTACGTCCACCGGGATGTGAAGCCCTCGAACCTGCTCGTTGTTGGAGCGCCCGGGGCGGAGGTCGTGAAGGTGTCGGACTTCGGGCTGGCACGGGCGTATGAGGAATCGAGCATGAGCGGGCTCACGGTTGCGAACGAGTCCGGTGGGACACCCGCTTTCATGCCCCCGGAACAGGTGACCGACTTCCGGAGCGTTCGCCCGACAGCCGACCAGTACGCGGCCGCGGCCACACTCTACCAACTCCTCACCGGGCGGAGGGTCTACGAGCGGTCCAACTCCACGCAAGAGATGCTCCGCCGCATCCTCGTCGAAGATCCGATCCCACTACGGGCGGAGGCCCCGCCCTTGCCTGGGTCATTCGGCCCGGTGATCCGCCGGGCGCTGGCCCGCGACCCCGGCCAACGGTTCCCGGATCTCCGCGCCATGCTGGCTGCCCTGCACGCAGGATAAACCGGTGTCTGACTCTCCACCGAGGAACGTCCATGCCTGTTGGGGTGATCTCTCCAGTGCTCCCGAATCGCGAGAAAAAGAGACTTCTCGCTGGACGCGACAGCTCCTCGCGCCGTTCGTTCCCCATCCCCCTCGTTCCCACGCTCCCCGTGAAGAT
>PLDW01000003.1 GCA_003136315.1 Gemmataceae bacterium
GATTCTTTCTTGCCGGGTTAATAAAGGGTGCCGAGACCTGACGCTGTGTACACACGTGCTTGACGCAGGTCACGCGCATGGGTGTGGTGCCCATTTGTACGGCTGTCGCATTCGTCGCGCTGACGAAACTGACCCACTCCGAAAGTGATACCCTAACCGCCCCTCGAATCCCTGTCAAACGTTCCAGACGCAATTCCCTCCCCCCGATCAGCCATGCTGCCGCTCGACTGCGTCTAGTCGGTGGCCAATTTTGACTTGTGCTGGACCATTCGCTGGGGATTCAGCAGAGTTTGGCCTTTCCAGACCACTGCATCTCACACTTGGCAACCAATTAGTAGGTTGCTCGCACCGTTCGCTTCACCAGTAGCAACCCACCACTGCCTCGCAGCCCTGGCTGCCTGATGTTCATACTTGGTATTCGCGACACGGTAGACTTTATTCGAAGGTTATGGCATAGTTTGCAGTCATGATCGAGCACACCGCTCTTATTCACTGCACCAAGGATCGCCGAGACCTCTTGCGGCAGGACATTCCCGCCCCGATTCTCGAAGCCGGCACTGCGGCACGCTTCGCCTGGGACGAGTTGTTCTCCGGATCATTGCCGAACCCACACACCCGGGCCGCCTACGGCCGCGACGTTCGCGATTTCCTGGCTTGGCTCGAACCCTGCGGCGTTCCCCTAGTAACTCGGTCCCTCCTCCTCGGCCTCCAACGCCATCGGCTCCTCGGGTTCCTCTACGGTTCCCCTGCCGCCGCCGCCGCGCAACTCCGCGAGGCGACTGGCGGCATCTCTCTGGTTGCGTGTTCTGTTGTCTGTCATCGCTCCAACCCCCTGTTCTTGTCTCGCTCCAGGACCTTATCACGTTGAGACGTCCGGTCACGCACTGTGGCATCCCGCCGCACTCGCTCAGCGCGTAGTTGCCGCCGAATGTGTTCCCCATGCCGCACCACGCGGGTAGGAGGGGCGTTCGTTGGCCGCTGCGGCTGCGACGTCAATTCCGTCGCGGTGAGCCGTGTCCCCGACCGGCTGACCACCTCGAAGAGTTCCCGCTTGTCCTGGCAGTAGATCGCCACCGACTCCCGGCCCCGACTGACCGACACGTAGAACTGTTCGCGCGAGGCCGCCCCGAAGGACTCTGGACCGACCGCCACCAGGACGCGATCCACAGTCTTCCCTTGACTGGCATGGGAGGTGACGCAGTAACCGTGCGCCAGGTGCCCGAAATCTTTTGCGACGACCTGGCCGTTATCCAGGCGGATGTCGCCGCGACGATTGAAACCGGCGACGGCATACATGCTGCCGTTCAGGAGTTTGTTCTTCCCGTCGGCGGTCGTCCCGTTTCGGGTGATCCGGATTCGGTCTCCCTTCGCCAGGGGCAACTCCCGCCGCTCATACACATCGAACTCCCGCGCTGCGCCCAGGGGCAGCGGAACCGCTTCCACTCTGCCCCGGCTGATCATGCCCTGCCCCTGCTCATCACGCCCAACAACCTGCACCGCCTCGCCCTTCTGAAAACCCCCGCGCACGTTTTGGTGGAATCACACCGCATCTCCGGTTTGGTAGTTCACCGGGTCTTTCCGCTCGGCTTTGGTCATCCCGCGAGAGAGAAGTTGCTCGAACGTCCGGTCCTTGCCCTTCAGAGATTTCGCAGCCTTGAGTTCCTCACGAATGCAGGCAGAAACTTCCCGCCCCTCGTTGTGAGTCGGTGCCACCACCAGGACGGACTTCCCCTCCTTGGTTGCGGATA
This sequence comes from Gemmataceae bacterium, assembly GCA_003136315.1. Lineage (GTDB taxonomy): Bacteria > Planctomycetota > Planctomycetia > Gemmatales > Gemmataceae > Urbifossiella. The sequence continues at coordinate 1,749 of PLDW01000003.1, forward strand.
CGTAATCCGACGCCAGGACCGCGTGCCGCCGGTCGTCTGGAACCTCTCGGATTGCTCCCAGTCGGTCGAGCTTGGCGAACCCGACCTCAAAGGAGCCGTTCGCCAGCGCTTCGGCCGCTTTTCGGTACTCCCCCTGTTGCCGGCGAATGTTCCCGACCTCGGCCGCGCGAAGACCCGCCTGCGTCTTCCGGCAAGACAGAGCCGTAACCACGTTTCAGGCCGGTCGCCAAGAGCCGCCGGTCCTCGACCACGGAAGATCGCTCGAACCCGTGCCAAAGAGAGTGATCCACCGCCCCGCGGACGGAGATGCGAGCCTCGGAGGGATTTTGCTTGCGAGTCAGCACATCCTTGATCGCCTTCCGCTCATCCTCGGTGAGGCGACCCTTCCACTCGGCCCGCAGGGCGTCCAGCGATTGCGATTCCCCCTTCTTCTCCCGAGTCTTGGCCCCGAGCCGCGCTTTCTCCTCGGTGTCGGTGATGCCCTTCTCGCGGGCCAGCTCCTCGATCTTGGCGGTGCGCCGGGAGAACTTGCCCAGGATCTCCTTGCCGATCCCGACGACCTCCCACCCGGCTTTGGTGCGCTCGATAGTCAGGCCCAGGTCCGCCATCCCTTTCGAGAGCCGGGCGTGGAACGCCGCGTCAAAGTACGGAGCGTCCCGCACCACTTCCCGGAACTGTCCCGCCTTCCATCTCGCCTCCGCCGAGTCGAACGTGGTGTTGAAGACAAAGCAGTGAGCGTGCAGGTGCGGGTCGGGAACGCCGTTTACGGGACGGGCAGTGAGATGGACGAACTCGGCGAAGACGAGATTGCCGGTGGTCCGCTCGGCATTCTGCCCCGCTTGCCGCACCCACGTTTTGACATCGGCCTCCAATTCCTGCATCGTCTCCCGCACGGCCGATTGGAAGGCCCGCAGGATTCGCTCGTCCCGGGTCAGGGTGTAGAGGAGCGACACCGACTTCGGGACATGCCAGATCATGTCGTACCCGACCGTGCGGTTCTCCAGCGTCCGTGCCGTGAGGGTTCGACCGGTATCGGGGTCGCGGGTATCGCACAAACGGAGGAAGGCATCCCGCTGAACCTCTCTTGCCAGACCCAGCTGTTCCGCCCCCTTGCCTCCCCAGTGGCCAACGATGGCATCCTGGGTGTAGTAGTCCTCCCGGGCCAGTCCCTCCTCGAAGTAACTCTTGGCCCCGGAGGCGGACCGTTGCTGGTTGATCCTGAGCATGCACCAGGCTACGCCAGCCAGATTCCAGAGTCAGTGAAGATGTACTACAGACGTCTTTCCTACGCTGTGTGTTTGCCCAAAATGTGGCCCGCGAGCCACGCTCCCGGAGCGTGACATCACGGTGTCCCCCGCGCCGAAATTGCCTTGCGAGCCAGGCGAATTATCGGCTGCCGCAGATTCCGCGGCGAGTCCGTTTCCACCCGAGCGGACGATCCGCAAAAACTGCGGCACAATTTGGAACCTGGGATACAGAGAAGCGTGTTTCCTTATCTACGGCGATACGGACAGTCGTATCGGCTGAACCACGATCATACGGAACACCTCATTTCCGTATCCACGGAAACACGACGACACGGAACAAAGTAACAATCGTTTGACAGATACTGCAAAATCGTGTATACAGAAATACGATGAACTGTAACGCCGCATTGGAACCCATCGGAGAAACGTGCCCAAAGTCATATCGGTTTTGAAACAGAAGGGAGGGGTCGACAAGACGACCCTGACCGTCCACCTCGCCACCGCTCTCGCCCGGAAAAGGGAGAAGGTACTGCTCATCGATGCCGACCCCCAGGGGAGTGCCTTCGACTAGTCGGCCGCGCGCCAGGGTGAACCGCTGTTCCCGGTTGCCGGGTTGCCCAAGGCATCACTTCACAAGGAACTCCCGCCGCTTGCCGCGAACTACTCGACCGTCTTGATCGATGGCCCGCCGAGGGCTTACGACGTGGCCCGCTCCGCCATCATGGCGAGCGATCTAGTCCTGATCCTCGTCCAGCCGTCCCCCTGCGACGTGTGGGCTGCCAAGGAGATCGTCGACCTCCTCCACGAGGCGTCCGTCTTCAAGGGGAAGCTGAAATCGGCATTCGTCATTAACCGGAAGATCGTCAACACCGCGATCGGGCGAGATGTCACCGAGGCCCTGGCCGAGTATCCGCTCCCGGTCCTCAAGGCCGCCATCAGCCAGCGAGTCCTGTTCGCCGAGAGTGCGACTCAAGGGATGACCGTCTACGACCTGTCGCCAGGCAACCCGGCGAAAAAGGAGATTGAAGCCCTCTTGGCCGAGATCAAGGGGCTGTTGCCGTGAAGAAAGTGGCATTCGGGCCGAAGCCGTCAGTCGGGTCGAAGTCCGGAACTCCCGACGATTGGGTTCTGGACCGGCAAGGCGTCGTCGAGCCCATCAAACGGCTGACCATCGACATCCCCGAGAGCCTCCATAGACGGGTCAAGACCGGATGTCTCGTCGAGAACCTGATCATGGCGGACGTGGTGCGGGAATTGCTCGACCAACGGTTCCCCTCCAAGGAGCCGAGGCCGGGTTCTCTCCCCGTAGTTACGGAACCACAGAAACACGACGAATCGTGAACACGACGCGCCGACCCAACCATTCTGATTCCTCGGAGTGCCCGGGGCAACCTCGATCCCAGACAACACGTCCACCGGAGGTCACCGACGATCAGGTGTTCGGGAATAGGTTCAACTGGTGCGTCCTCGCGGCCGCGTTCCTCGCCCAAGCCGAGGGCCGACTCGGGGACAGCCGATACGTCCAGAAGCTGGCTTACGAGTTCTACGAGAGCGGGGCGTTTCGGGACCGGGTGAGCCCTCCACGCCAACTGATTGACGCTTCTGCCCAAGACGTGCTATCGTCCCCCCGAGCCACCAGGACCGAATCCGATGAATGACAGCCGCCCCTGAACTGAAATCCTCCACTCTGACGCCGATCAATCGCGGGATCATCAAGGCTTCGAGCGAGATCCGGGCCGAGCAGGCGAGCGGATCGACTTCCTGCACACAGTGCAGTGCCAGTGCATCCTCCCGTATCGCAATCCTGGCGACAATGTCCGCATCTGGGAACGCCAGCAAGGCAACGCCAGTCTGAGGATGGAGGCAGGGGTCGCCCTCGACCCGAAGGCGAAAAAGTATGTCCAGATGGGACTCCCCTACGGTGAGAAGCCGAAGCTCGTCCTGATCCATCTGGCGAGCGAGGCCATACGGACCGACTCTCCGGTGATCGAAGTCGAAGACTCGATGACCGCGTTCGCCCGGTCGCTCGGCATGGAAACCAACGGACAGCAGCTCAACGCTCTCAAGGAGCAGCTCAACCGCCTGGCTGCGTCGTCAGTGCGGATGGGGATGGTGCAAGAAGGACACGCCTATCAAGTCAACACTCAGATCATCGCCGCTTTCGACCTCTGGTATCCGACCGACTCCAAACAGAAAACACTCTGGCCATCGACGGTGAAGCTCAGCCACGAGTTCTTCGAGAGCCTGGAGCGTCATGCCGTCCCGCTCGACCATCGGGCCGTTCGGGCTATCGCCCACTCGTCGATGGCCCTGGACGCCTACACCTGGCAGGCCCAGCGGCTCCACCGTGTACCTGTTACCAGGCCCCAGTTCATCCCGTGGTCGGCCGTATATGACCAATTCGGACAGGGTTTCACCCGAGTCCGGGACTTCCGCCGCCGGTTTCTGAAGACGCTACGTCAGGTCAAGAGTGTCTACCCGGCAGCACTGTTGGACGCTGATGAGAAGGGGATGATGCTGTTCCACGGCCCGACGCCCATCCCCTCGAAGTCGGTTCTGATCGGCCGGTTACTGTAACGGTAACTTGGTCGCGCCTGGGGATAAGTCTGGGTGCCAGGAAAGTTATCCACGGTAACCTGGTCGCGGCCTCCCGGTAAGTTGGTCGCGGACCTTCACGGAATCTTGCGGGCTCGTCCCAGAAAGTTTGTCGATCAAACATATATATATCTATATCATTCTTCCGGTAGTTGCCGGGAGGTTGCTGTGGATAACCCCCACCAACTCAGAATGCCTCCAGAACGGCAAGGGGGCTTGGCAGAGAAGAAAGGTGAGGGCAGGGGGCTACCCTACCAGCCAATGGCTTCAGAATCGCTTGTAAGTACATCAGAATGACTCCGGATAGATTCGTGGAGGCCATCAACATAAAACGTTAACTCGATAGTTTTGGGGAAAATTTGGGGAAATCGCACGAGTGGCGTTGTGGTGATGTTGATGGGGAATCGTCGGGTATCAATATAGGACATTTGGTCGCGTTCTTTCCGGGCGCGAAGAGTCGGGCAACCATGCCCTTTCGAAAATGCACCGGCGCAATTGCTGCAGGACGCCGACCTCAGCACAGGGGAAGGTGTTACCTCTGACGCCTTGATTCTGCTTGGCAAAACCAAATCGCTCGGTAGTTTTCATGCCCAAGCCGAAGTGACCTTCGAGTGTCGATCTTCGGAAGCACCCGGACCCGCCAATCAACTGTTCCGACCAGCGAGCTGATTGACACTCTCGATGTCGTTGTGTAGACTCACTGTTGAATATAGACTTTGAGAACGACCATTGGTTCTGGGAAATACCGATTATGCCGGTGCCGCTTCCCGATACTGCCAAGGTTCACGTCCCTACCTCGCTTGCCAATGCATTGCTGCATGCGGCCGAGAGCCTGCCGCAATACTCTAATCTAGAGTTCTATTCAAACGATCTGCAATCGTTTGTGCATGATCGTATTCGGCAAGCCTTGCGGTTGGATTTTGATTGGCTTGTCGGCGAGATTCGTGGCAGGATTGCCCGACGGCCTTACTGTGCGCTGGTTCAGGGCATCCAGTACGACGAGGGAAACAGGTTGTTTGTTGGCATCAATCGAGCATTTGGCGAGTTGGTGGCTCGGCCCTACGAGAAGCCTCGCGCGCAGCTTGTACATTACATCCAACCAGCGACTGATCTGCCCGCTACTCATGGCAGCCAATTTGAGAGCGAAAAACTGCACACAGATACTGCCGACTGGAACCCTCCCGTTAAGTTGATTTCGATGCTCTGTGTCCGGGCTGATCGAGAGGGAGGGGGGCGATCGCGGGTTCTGGACCTTGAAACCTTGCGGGATGAAGTGCATGCCCGCTTCGGGAGCCGAACACTTGAGTTCCTCGCAACCGAACCGGTGCCGTGGCTACTGGCGCCTTACCGGGGTGGGGGAGTATGCTGGCGCACGGTGCTCTCGGAAACCAGCGTGTGCTGGCGGCGGTATACGATCGAGATGGCTGTGGCTTCGCTTGGGTTCGAGTTGTCGCCAACCATGATTGCCGCCTTGGATTCCCTGGAGAAGATCGTGACGGACACGCCCAGAACACTCGACTTTCTGATGCGCGAAGGAGAATTGTTGTTCTTAGACAACCACAGAACGCTGCACGCGCGCACTCCATTGGCAAGCCCGCTCGTTTCTGACAGGTTGATGATCCGCAGTTGGGTCGCAGCGGGCGGCACAACTCTGGGGGTTGTCTGAACGCGAAACCTGGTTGCACACTACTTATGACCCTTAGATTTCACTGGATGCTACCCAAGGGAGGGGAAGTAGGCATGAAGTCGGCGCAGGCGACTTCGCGCGTGCTGACGACCGAGAGATTGTCCCCCTGCGGGCAGCCGGATATAGAAGGCTGGCTGCGATTTGCCCGCTGCGCGGAACAGTCCGGGATCGAGTCGGTGTTGCTGTCTTTCAGCCGCTACGAGCCCGACACTCTAATGGTCGCCTGCGCTGTTGGGCGAGCGACTAGGAACCTCAAGTTCATCGTCGCCTACCGCTCGGGATTAATGCAGCCGACGACATTTGTGCAGCAGGTAAACACGCTATCGGGATTGATCCAGGGGCGCGTGGCCGTAAACATCGTCGCGGGGAGTTCCACCGCCGAGCAGCGCGGATACGGCGATTTCCTCGAACACGATGAAAGATACGCACGTGCCGAAGAGTTTCTGGCGATCTGCCAGGCGTTTTGGGCACGGCAGGAAGAAGTTAATTTCCAGGGGAATTACTTCCGCGTTGAGCGCGGCCGTCTGCACACTCCCTACACCGCCCCGGAGCGGATTGCGCCCGAGATTTATGTTTCAGGCCACTCCCCGCAGGCCGAACGTCTGGCACTTGTTCGGGGCTCCTGCTGGTTGCGGCTGATCGATACACCCAAAGCGTTGGAGCCCCTGGTGGCCAGGACCCGCGAACGAGGGGTCGAGGTCTGCCTGCGGCTGGGGCTGATTTGCCGGCCGACACGGGAAGAAGCGATTCGGGCTGCCGAGGCCATGCTGCCCGACGAGGAGACCGGCAGGCGGGAGCGTGGGATCCTTGCCAACAGCGATTCGCAGACTTTGCAGGGAGCCTTGGCGACCGCCGACACGGTGGGTTGGTTGGACCGGCACCTGTGGGCCGGCCTGGTTCCCTATTATGGATCGTCCGCGATCACGCTTTTGGGATCGCCACGCGAGTTGTCTGAGGCATTCTTGGAATACAAACGAATCGGGGTCACGCAGTTCATTATTTCAGGCTGGCCGAAAATAGACGAAATGGTCATTTTCAGCCGCGACGTCCTGCCGCTGGTCCGTGAGGCGGAAAAGCACTGGGAATCACCCTAGGACAAGCCATCAATGACAGAGACACTGGTTTCCTTCGCGTGCCCGCTGCAGCACTTCGTCAAGCGACTGCAAACTGCCGAGATTATTACGGATCCATATCCACACTACTGTCTCGATCATATCTTTCCCGAGGACTTCTATCAGTCGCTTCTGCAACACCTCCCCGGATCAGCCGCCTATCAGAACCTGTTTGAGATAACGACGCTCAAGCTCGACCATTTTCGATTCCGGGATCAACGCGACCTCGCCGATGGTTGGACCGCGTCGCTACCCGATGAGTTGCGACGCTTCTGGGATGAATTCAACTCCTGGTTTCTGGGCCCTCAGTTGGCTCAGGCGGTGCTCGATTCATTCGCTGAACCCATGCGCTCGCGGTTCGGAGAGCGGGCCGCGTGGCCGGCCGTCTCCGTGGAGACGCAACTGATTCGTCATCAGGCCGGGTACTTTCTTGGTCCACACACGGATTTGTCCACGAAGCTGGTGGTATTATTGATCTACCTCGTGCCCGACGACAACCATCAGCATTTGGGAACTTCCCTTTACCGGCCGAAGGAATTCGGGTTCACGTGTCCGAACAGCGTCCACTTTCCCTTCGAGGATTTCGTGAGGGTGAAGACGGCTCCCTACCGGCCAAATTCGCTGTTGGCCTTCGAGCGTTCGGACAGGTCATTTCATGGCGTCGAGCCGCTTGCGGAACAAGACGTCGTGGCGTGCAACCGCGACCTCATTCAGTACGTGCTGTACGACAAATCGGCCCGTCTGGCGCAGCTTGAGGCGCGGCGACTGGCTGCCCGCCATGGAGTCGCTCAGTGAGCCAATCGCAACTCGACAACCAGCGGAAGATTGTGTTCGTCACTCCCCGCTCAGCAGGAGAGAGCCTGCGCGGCGCACGGGCCGTCGGGCAGCTCGACGGCGTCGTCTTATTGGGCATTGCGGAGCAGCTTCCCGAACCGAGTGCCATGGACGTTTTCTGCGATCTTGCCGTCGTTGTCGATACTCACGATTCCCGGCAGTTGATCGGCGCGGCCCGGAAATTTGCCAGCCAATGGGGAACCATCGAGCGGATCGTCACCGTGCACGAGAGGTTATTGGCACCTGTGGCTCGAGCATCTGAAGCCCTCGGACTGCCAGGCATGATCGAATCGACGGTCCTCCGGGCACTCGATAAGTCAAATTTGAAACGAGTCCTGCACCGCGACGGAATTGAGACGGCCCGTGACCGGGTCGTCACCACTAAGCCGGACGTCAGGCGCTTTGTCGACCAAGTTGGATTCCCACTTGTGCTGAAACCGCTCACAGGAAGCGGCGGCTTGGGGACGTGGCGCATCGGTACGTACGAACAACTCGAATTGGCACTGGATCTCGTGAAGCCTTCACCTGAGAACGCGGTTCTCTTGGAAGAGTACCTGAAAGGTCAGGAGCTTTGCATTGATACGGTAACCATCGCCGACGAACCACGGTTCTACTCGCTGTGCACTTACCGACCGACCATTCTCGAGGCTCTGGAAGATCCGCGCGTCCAATGGCGATGTGTGATGCCCCGCGACATTAGGGCCGAGCGCTACCGGAATTTCATCGAGCAAGGACTCGCCGCCGTACGAGCACTGGCAGTCGGTAACGCCATGACGCACCTGGAAGGGTTCCTGCTGGAGGACGGGCGTGTCCGCTTTACCGACGCAACGCTTCGCCCGGCGGGTGCGCGGATTGGGCCGATGCTGGCGTTTGCTTACGACATCGACCCCTACCGCGTTTGGGCGCGGGCCGCAGTGGACGGTTGTTTTGACGGCCCATGGGAGCGAAAATACGCCGTCGGAACGGTGTTCCTACGAGGCGCCGGTCAGGGACAGGTACAGCGTGTTGAGGGCCTTGAAGAGGTTCGACGGCGGGTGGGAGATGGGTTGGTTGACAGCCGCTTGCCGCGGATCGGCGGTTCTAAGTCTGACACGTATACCGGGGATGGTTATATCACCGTTCGACATGCGGAAACGGAGATTGTGGAGGCAAATCTGGACCTGATTGCAGACTCGGTGCAGATCACATACAATCATCACGAAGCCCAGTCGGTTGAACCTGAGATCGTGCCGCAGCGATGGTTGCAGCGGCAGCGGGATTTCAATCGTCAGCATTGCCAACCGACTTGGGATGATGATTCGTTGCCGCGTGTCGGCGAAACATGACGAGGCAGTGACAGCTCGGGAAATTCTCACCCCAACCACAAGGAGCAGCACCGTGAAATCACTGGCACCCCGTGCTTTCAACCGAGAAATGTATCACGACCGCCCTGAGAACGTGTTTTATGGTACGGACGACGGCGCCCAGGATGGTTCATTCGGTGAATTCGCAGCGTTTCGCGCACACTACGAGGGTGTGTCTCCGGCGCGGCGTGAAGGGATCCACATGGTTAGCGTAGTGGGGGGGTTGTACGGGCTGAACCTCATTCCACTTTGGCGTCCCACGCGATTGACGTTTTTTGACATCAATCCAACGGCATTGACCTATTTCCGCATCATCCACCGATTGTTTCTGACGAGCCCCGACGTGGAGCACTTACTTCGTCGATTGGCCGATGGAGATTACGACGCGGGAACCGAGTCGGAACAATTCGTGCGGGAAAACATCCGCCTCAAACAGCAAGGTTGCTTGCCGCGTTCGCGAGGTTCCACTAAACGATCCTATCCGGAAAGTTGGAAAATCGCCTTCGATCACTTCAATTTGACCAGACAAATTTTGAGGGAAGTTCCGGTTGAGATTCGAACCGTGCCAATGGAAAGCGAGTCCTTCAGCCAGTGGATACGCGAACAGAACAACCTCTGGATCTATTGCTCAAACATCACTCAATTCCACTTTTTCGACCTGGAGTTTGCGGACCCGACGAATGTCGTCTTGCTACAGATAATCCATCCAGCCCAGCCCCAGCTTTTGGACCTGGCGCCGCTGAGCGGCGGGCCGGTCCGGGTCCACTTCGAGATTCCATTGAGGGCGGAGCGCATCGATTCGTGATCGCTGCGGTTGCACCTTCCAGCTTTTCGGATAGCATACGCATGGAAAACAAGATCCGCATTCAGACCAACGCCGCCTCGCCGGCTCTGGGAACTTACTCACAGGCCATTCGAACGGGCGATCTCGTCTTTGTTACGGGCCAGACGGGGCGGGATGAAACCGGCAAATTGGAAGAAGGACTCGAGGCGCAAACTCGACGCGTGCTTGCGAACATTGATGCCATCCTGAACGCTGCAGGATGCTCGAATGCAGATATCGTCAAGGTGACGCTCCTCCTGGCCGACATCAAGGACTTCAAGGCGGTGGACCAGTTGTATGCCGCCTGGCTACCAGGGCATGGGGTGACTCCCGCAAAGCCCGCTCGGACGGCCTTCCAGGCAGCAGCCCTGCCGGCCGGGGCGCTGCTCATGCTCGAAGTCGTGGCGGCCGTTCCGGATTAAAAATGTTGACATGCTCGAAAAATGGGTGGTCACCCGCTTGGGTTGCACGAGCGTGACTGTTTACCCTAGAATGACTTCCGTCGACAGAAGGCGTGTCGTTGCTGGTTGTGGGCACGGATCATGGACGAGCTTCGGCGGTTCTGCTGCCAGAACCCGGACTGTCCCGATGCTGGGAAGCGGGGTCACGGGAATCTCACAGTAACCATGCGTTATGGGCCGGACAAGTTGCGTCGAATGCTCCGCTGCTCGACTTGCAAGGCTCGGTTTTCAGAACGGAAGGGAACCCCGCTGTTCGCCTCTCCGCTCCCGACCGAGCGGGTCGTCTCGATCTTGGCCCACGTGGCAGAGGGCATAGGAACACGCAAGACCACTCGGTTGACCTGTGTTCACCAGGATACAGTGACCCGCTACATCCGGCAGGCTGGGGACCAGGCCCACCAACTCCACAACGAGTTGGTGGCTTTTTCCCCCGACGACGAGCGATGTCCAGTTCGATGAGAAGTGGTCGTACGTTGGCGAGACAGAAAAGAACTGTGCCCCAGACGACCAGTAGTCTGGGGATTGCTGGGACCACACAGCAATCGACCCAGAAAGCCGGTTGCTCGTGAGTCTAGTGGTTGGCAAGCGGACGGCCGAGTCGACTCACGAGTTGGTCCAGGATTTCCGGGCGCGGACGGGCGGTCAGGTGATGCGGTTGATGACCTCAGATGAGCACGCTCCGTACGAGGAGGCAATCCGAGCAAACGTATGGGCGGTTGGGGGAACCGCCACGGATGGGGCGATGGGGGCGGCCACGGAAGCCGTACGTCGAGATCCCGCCGGAGGTCACGTATGCGACTGTGCATAAAGAGCGAGAGAATAATAAAGTCGTCCGAGTGACTCCCCGAGTGGTCTTTGGGACGGCGCTAGCAGTCGTATTAGCATTGGTTTTGTCGAAAGTGAACCGAACTGTCAATACCTGCTTTATGGAGCAGCACAACGGAACCGATCGGAACCGGTGTAGCAGGAAGATCAGGAAGACGTATTAGTTCTCGAAGGGTTGGGAAAATCATCGGGCAGCGACGATGTTCAGCTACTTCAGTTACAATTTCTGCTGGCCAGTTCGGACCCTCCGGATTCAGGACGAGGAAAAACGGTGGCAGAAACGGACTCCGGCGATGGCGGCCGGCCTAACCAATCATGTGTGGTCCCTATCGGAGTGGTTGGCCTACCCCGTCAGGCCCGTGCCACGCACGTAGGTCACCACCGAAAAATGGTCGGTAGAATCAAATTGAATTGGACAACGGCCGCCCTCACTCATCGGCTCATTCCATCGTGGCCTCCTTTTTTCGAGGTGATCTATGCCGGATCAAGGTCGTTCCAGTTCGTTGCACGCCGCGCGTCGCATCGATCCGGCGGGCCTGACAGGGATCTGGATCAACACAGAGTTGTCCCCTCGCGGCGTTGCGCGCGTTGTCATCGAACAGCGACCCGAGGCGTTAGGCGTCTGGGCATTGGGCGCCGAGGAGCGGATGCACGAAGGCTGGGGATGGACCGACGCCGAGGCCCTGTATGCAGCCTCAGCCTCCGGTCACGCTGCGGTTGCGTTCACGGCACTGTTTATGGTGGAGTCGATGCCCGTTGCCTTGCATGCCAACGTCAGCAAAGGCCTGCTCATCGTCTCAAGCTTTCAGACGCGCTTCAACTCCGGCAATTCTGATGCGCGTTTCGTACGAGAATTCTTCCGAAGGGCCGACTCGGAAATGCTCGAGTCGCTCCAGCAGCCCGGTCAAGCCGCAGCCCGACCTGTTCCATCGTTGTCTTCGGTGTCGACCTTCGTCGGAACCTGGAGGAATACAAACTCGGAGGGGGCAGGCATCGTCTCGGTCACATTCGCGGCCACAGTAGGCGGCGCGACAATGCGAGTCCTTGGCATGGACAACTCCGGCATACACGACTGGGCGACGACCTCAGTCGAGATTTATACGGAAGTTGGAACCACGTCCGAGCCGGCCAAGATCAAGGCACACTATGGTTTTGAATTGATGGACGTCCTACTGCATGGTTGGGTTAAGCAGGGCGTCCTTGTACTTGCTCTGTTCCGCTCTTTTAAAGACGAGAGCGGCGGGTCGAATTATTTCGATCGTGAGTTTTTTTACCGAACAGATGAGCACCTGAAAGGAGTCCGCTAAGGCTATGGACTTTGTGCGTTTGTCACCTGAGCAACGACGCGCGATGGACGAAGATGGCTTTCTCGTGGTCCGCGCGGCACTGGATCCAGAGACGGTTGCACACTCGATCGAGGCGGTCGATCGACTCGCACACTCGTTTCTGAACAAGCCGAAGGTGCTCGATCGGCCCGAATATAACCAGTTAGACCTGAGGCCAGGGTTGCTCCGAGAGGAGGCACTCTTTGCGCTGGTAGCCCATTCGGCGACCGTGCCCCTCGTGGTGCAATTGATGGGACCCAATATTCACCTCCATTCCACGGCTTTCATCTGTAAGAGACCCGAGAATCCGAACATGCTGGCTTTTCGTCGCGGGTGGCATCGGGATATTCGAATGGCACGGGATCTGGGACACGCGGGGTTGCCGCGGGTCGGCATCAAAATCTGCTATTGTCTGACCGATTTTCACTCGACTCAATGCGGGATGACCCTGATGGCCCGAAAGACGCATTTGCGGCAGGAGCCGCTGGCCATCCCCGAGGGGGGAGTGAACCCGAGCGACGTCGAGGTCTGCGATTTGCAATTGAACGCTGGAGATGCGCTGTTTTTTGAAAACCGAATCTTCCACACGGCGGCACCGAACCTGAGTAATCGCGCGTCGAAAGTTCTGATGTACGGGTATGCCTATCGCTGGATGAAGCAGGAGGTGTACCTGGAGAAATTCGATCCGGCAGTGCTTGAGAAGGCTGATCCCATCACGCGTCAGTTGCTGGGAGGTTATCGCGACGTCGATACTCCCCCCTGGGCATTGCAACGCTGGGCTGAGCGGAACAAAGTGTCACCCAAGGCGGTGCCGTGGACCGTGGAGAAGACAAACTGACAGCTTGCCACCCTGGAGTGTCTCGGCAATAGTGTTGACCGCTTGAGGCGAGGACCGGGATGAATCTGCGATTCCATTGGATGTTGCCGAAAGGGGGCGAAGTCGCTGTTGAGTCAGCGCAGGAGACTGCGGCTTATCGAACGCGCTCCTACGAGCGCGATTCACCTGCTCGGCAGCCTGACATGGAAGGATGGGGGCGGTTTGCACGCGCTGCCGAGCAGGCGGGCATTGAATCGGTGCTCATCTCGTGCGGTCCTTACGAGCCCGATCCACTATTGACGGCCTGTGCGCTCGGGCGGGAAACTGGCAAGCTCAAATACATTACCGCCTTCCGTTCAGGTTGGATGCAGCCGACGACTTTTGTCCAGCAATTCAACACAATTTCCCAGCTCGTCGGTGGACGCATCGCCTTGAATATGGTCGCGGGCAGTTCCACCGACGAACAGCACACCTACGGAGATTTCCTCGGGCACGATCAGCGTTACGAGCGTGCCGAAGAATTCTTGACCGTGTGCAATTCCTTTTGGCGAGGTGGGGGAGAAGTCAATTTCACCGGCAAGCATTATCGCGTCGATCGCGGAGTTGTGCACACGACGTTTCAAGCCTCTGGCCGCTCTGTTCCCGAAATTTATGTCTCGGGTCATTCTTCACAGTCGCAGCGATTGGCATGTTCTCAGGCTTCGTGCTGGCTACGGGTCGTGGACACTGCCGAAAAACTTGAGCCCGTGGTGGCGAGTTTTCGGCAACAGGGCATCGAAGTCTGTCTCAGGCTGGGGCTAATTTGCCGGGAGACACGCGCCGAGGCGGTTCGAGCCGCCGAGGCGCTGCAGCCGGCTGGCCATGCTGGAAAGCAGCAAATGCCGTTCGCTTCGAAAGACGACTCGCAGATGTTTCGCGAGGCAGCTCGCATGGAGCCGGATGCCGCTTGGCTGAATGATACGATCTGGGTGGGGCTTGTGCCGTTCTATGGACCGGTCTGGACCTCACTGGTGGGGACGCCCGAAACGCTTGCCAGATCATTCCTCGAATACGGGGCAATCGGCGTAACGCAGTTCATTATTTCGGGATGTCCGGAACTGCCGGAGGTTACTCGGTTTGGACGAGACATCCTGCCGCTGGTCCGGAAAGCGGAGGCGCATCAATATGATGCCGCCACGATTAAGTTGCGTGAACATCAATAAAAATGCAGGAGGAATGCCCCGTGCGTTTTCTTTCGTCGAGGACATGGCAATTTACCTATTTTGCGATGCAATTGAACGACTGGAACTGGCGTGGCAAGGACATCTTGGATTTCGGTGGCAACATCGCCAACATATTGCGAGACCCGAACGCAACCATCGACGAACAGCGATACTGGTGTCTCGACGTGGTTGACGAGGCGATTGAGGCAGGCAGGAGCTCTTATCCGAAAGCGCACTTTCACTTTTACAATCGATACTGCTACTTCTTTAATCCAACGGGAGTTCCTGGCTTGCGGTTGCCACATCTCGAGGCGCGATTTGACTATGTCATCGCTTATTCCGTGTTTACCAATGCGAGTCGCGCCGACATGCTCGATCTGGTCGGACAATTGAAGGGTATGCTTAAAGAGGGTGGAACGCTGGCGTTCACGTTCATCGATCCGCACTTCCATTCATTTCCAGAACAAAATGAGGGAAGCAATTTGTTCAGGCGGTTGAAGAAGATCAAAAGTGAGAATCCGGAGGTTGACATCGATGCATTGGCCAAGGAAGCCAATGATTCTCAATGGTGTGTCCTCGTCGATAACGACCAGTTGTACGTTGAGAACGAAGATATCAGGTATTGCCCGCCAGGCCTCCAGAAGTCCCACTACGTCTTTTACACGGAGAAGTACCTGAAAGCGTTATTCCCGGACGCGATCATTTTGCCCCCAGCCAATAACGAAGGGCAGCACTGCTGTGTGATCAAGGCAGCGGCGTCCGGATAGCGACGAATGGCGTATGTCAATTGGTCTGCTTTCACTTGTCGAAATTCAGGCTGAGGGCCAACGGCGCAGCTCAGAAGATTTGGTTCACAAATTCGCAAGGGATGCGTGATGCGAAATGATCCTCTGAAATTCGTGTTGATCAGCTTCAGTTGCAATTTTTGGGGGTTGACTGCGCTTAGGGCGTTGCTCGATTCCGCCGCAGCGTGCGGTGTGTCGATTTACGTTGATGTGGTCCACAATGGCAAATCGAACGACCAAATCAATCATTTCCGGTCGTGCGCCGGGCGGTGTGACAACTCGACGGTCGCCCACGTCACGGCTTATGAGGATGTCTTTCAACTAGTTGAAAACTATGCTGAATTTCCCGGGACGGAGTTCAATAGGCACCTACGCCATCATGGCCTGGTGCTGAGCTGGCTAATCAAGTATTGGCTTCCCGTCGGCAGGCACTACTTTCTCGATCACGATGCGATCGCTAATTTGCCGTTCGCGGGCTGGCTGTCAGGAATCGCCAGCTCAATCTCTGAGAACTTATTCGTCTTTCCGCGCTACCACCAGGAACCAAAGTCGCTAACAGCACCGATGTTCATGTGTGACACGTCTGTCCGTGAGCGACTGGCGCAGTTTTGCGATCTGGGATGGACTACCGGAGTGGTTGCTTACCAGCGGCAAAAGGTTTCCGGGGGTAGCGAGCGGTTTTACACCGACCATCAACTGGAGCGGGACATCCGCCGGGACTTTTTCGACGACACTCTTCACAATGTCGTCCGATTCCTGTTGTCGCGATGGCCAGAGATCGCCCAACAACTTGCCGTCCGAAATTGGGAGCACCTACAGCACGTGTCATTCGGCGGCGACAGGCCGATCGTTCCTGCACAAGTCCGGCTAATCGACGAAGCAATCATGCATCGTTTCCAGCCTGAATATTTCAGTTACGATCGGAGCTCTCTGGTGTACGGGCGATTCGAGGAGCATTTGAAGAAAATTGGATTATTTGACAAATTCAGGACGAAGTTCCTCCAGTGACGCACGGGCAAATAGGTCAAAACATGGCTAAAGTCCTGACTCCGAATCAGGTAGAAAGTTATCATCGAGACGGGGTGCTATTCCCGCTGCCAGCGCTCAATGAGCAGGAAGTTTCGCACTTCCGGTCCTGTCATGATGAACTGGACCGCCGCCTCGGTGACCGACCCACAGCCCAGCAGAAAGGCGACTGTCATCTTCATTACAAGTGGGCTTGCGATCTTGCGACCCACCCGAATGTCCTTGATGCGGTCGAGGATATCATTGGCCCGAACATCTTGATCCATTCATCGACGATTTTCGCCAAGCAAGCCGGGGATGACATGTTTGTCTCCTGGCATCAGGACAGTCATTATTGGGGGTTGTCCGAGGCACGACTGGTTTCTGCGTGGATTGCCCTGACCGAAAGCACCATCGATAATGGTTGTCTCCGCGTCTTGCCCGGAACACACACGAGGAAATTCGAGCACCTGGAAAATCCACAGACGAACAACATTCTGGGAAGGGGCCTGACGGTTTCGGAAGTCCTGGACGAGGATGGTGCCGTCGATGTCTTGTTGAAAGCGGGCGAAATGTCGTTTCATCACGCGAATGTCATCCATGGGTCGAAACCGAATTCGAGTAAAAGACCGAGAATTGGCTGTGCAATTCGTTATATATCCACTGCTGTGAAACAGGAACGATTTCACTATCGAGTGATTCTCGCAAGGGGGCGAGACGACTACCGCTATTACCCGGTGCAGGAACGACCGACTGCGGATATCGACGAAGGTCTGCGACTGAGCGATCGTCGTCTTCGCAGTCCAGACCAAATGTGAGCACGCGTGGCAAGCTCATGATGCCCGCGTCCTGCAATGCCCAGCTAACGAGGTGTCTCCACGGATCACCCATCGCGTTTGGAAGCGGGATTCTCTCTGCTCCTTACGGTCGCGGGCCAGTTTCTAGCCGATTAGTAATTCGCTATCGACATTGGTAGTCGGCAATGGACCGATACGGGGCCGCTACT
This sequence comes from Gemmataceae bacterium, assembly GCA_003136315.1. Taxonomy (GTDB): domain Bacteria; phylum Planctomycetota; class Planctomycetia; order Gemmatales; family Gemmataceae; genus Urbifossiella. The sequence goes on from PLDW01000003.1 coordinate 18,816, forward strand.
CGTGCCATGGAGGTCGAGCAGCTCTGTTCTGTCGAAGTAATTCGCGAACAGAGCCACATTTCGCGGGTACTGGAAGTGGAGATCGAAGAACACGAAGAGGATCACATTGGAGAGGTAGATCCAAAGATTCTCGTTATTGGCTAAGAAGCTGGCAAAGCTTGCCGTATGCATCCCCTCGACGCGCGTCTCGACGGGAACTTCCACAAGCAGCCGCCTGGTCAGTTCGAAGTGGTCGAGGGCATACCGCCAACTGCTGCGGAAGGTACGGGCTGAGCACCCCTGTTCATCAGCCAGCGTCCCCTTCTGCCTGGCGGCGATGCAAGTCTGGATGAAGCGTTCTTCGTCGGTATCGACTTCGTAGCTGGCGTTGGTCAGTTTGCCCAGAAACTGCTCGCAACTTGCCGAGGCGATCCAGGCTCGCCGGATCAAGTTGAAAAAGGTGATTTGGTGTGGGTTTACATCGACTAGAGTGATTTGCTTGGGTCTGAAGATGGGGATCAAGTTCAGGCCGTAGAGGCCGCCGACAACGCTCACGAAGTGAATCTGATCTCGGCGTGTCAGCACCACGCTATGATAGAACTGTTCATAGCGCGCATAGATTTCGTAGAGCGCTGCGACATGTGCCGCGTCGTGGCACGTCTCCTCCCGCGGGCGCAACTCCGCAAAGCCGTCATCCGTGCCATAGTAGACGTCATTAATCTTCGCGAAAGTTGCCAAGCCGGCGCGAGGGGCTTTTGACACTTGTTGTATCTCTCCAGTTTCAGGACGATTGTGGTGTCTCACGAGGGTGCATCCAGAGCGGACGAGTGGGCTCAGTAGGCTCGGATTTGAACTCCGGGGGGCAGTCTGGCTGCGGTAACAGGCACGGATAGGACATCAGGCGCAGGCTTTTGCCCGAGACGGCTTCGAACTCGATCTGCTCTGCCAAGGGCATTTCCAAACGCCAACGCTCGATGTCCTGAGCACAGGGAGGGCGTTCCAACTTGCCGTGGACGTCGCCATCGATATCTGAGAGATGCAGGCGGGCATCCTCGAAGAAACGAAGCATCTCGGGTTCGTAGACTTCCGTGAGAAAATCACAGACAGATTCGAGCGTGTTGCGTGTCAGTAGGACAAGATCCTCGTAGCGAATAATGAGGTTCCTCTCCGGACCCAACTCACGCGCCGCAGCAAGCGCGAATTCTACCCGCTGACTCCAGTAGCGAGCCCGGTCGCATTCGGTTGGTCCGTGCCAGCCGACCTTCGCCAATGAGCGGCTTACGTCGCGCCCGTCGCGAACAATATGAATCACCTTCGAACCGGGGAAGAGTCCCATCAATTGTTGCCAGCAAAGATAGTAATGGGGCGTCTTGTCCCCCCAACGCGGCTTCCCTGATCCTGCGATCTCCATGAGGAAAAGCGCATCCACCAACACGGCAAGCGGGGCCGGAGCCAGGCGCTCGATTTCCTCACGGACCTGAGCGGGAGTGAGGTGCCATGCGCGAAAATTCTTCTCGTTGATCACCAGATCAGCGAAACACGCCGCTTCAGGCGGCGTTAGCGGTCGATTCGCAGGCAACTCAGCGAATATCTGCCTCAAGAATTGAGATTCGAACGGGATTGCCAGCCGAGAGTGACGGTTGAGCATCAGGCGGAGCATCGTCGTTCCCGAACGCGCCGCTCCGAGCACGAAAAACGGTGTATTGTCGCTACCTCGCATCATGGACGCCACCCTTCTCTTTGCGGCCAGTTTCCGGTGTGGCATGGAACATCGCTGGAAGGTCCAGCAGACCAAGACCGCAGCCGAACCCACCGCAGGCGAGATGCTTCTGGTTGGGTGCCCAGGCGACATGCAGAGGATTAAACGAGTGGTCAGTCAGACGAAAGGTCTGGCAACCATCTGCGCTGATGATCCAAATCGCCCTGACAGTTTTTTCGCTTGGATTGGGGTCGGGTCGGGTCGATACACAGGCAATCCATTTCCCATCGGGCGACCAGCGCGGTCCTCGTCCATGGGCGAGATGCGGTTCGCCGGGTTCGAGGCGGCGCGGTCTTTCGTTAGACCTGACGACCCATAACTGGTTTGCTCCCTGGGCAAACCTGCCCGCATTGCCGGCGAAGACCACCGTCTCCCCGTCCGGGTTGACGCCGGGGCGACCCGCACAAACTTCAGGGAAGCTGGTCAACTGCATTCGTGGTTGGATCGTCCCTGGGGCTAGTTTGTAGAGTACGCCTTCACGACCCTGGACCGTTTCGCGAATGGCCACGACAGCCACCGCTCGCTCGCAGGGGTAGGCACAAGGATGAAAGAACGACCACCCGTCGGACGACTCGTCTGGAAGGAAAGGTGCGATGTGATCGGTTTCAAGATTGAGGGTCCAGATGCCGCTCTGGTCGCGGTTGAAGGCAAGTTCGTTTCCCGTCGATAACCACGCAGGTCGTTTGGCATTAATGTGGGGGGGTGTAAGTGCACGTGGCTGGGCACACCCGTCCAACGTCATCATGAACAGGCGGTTGTGCGACTGCTCCATGAGACCGGTAAACACCAGTGACCGTCCGTCGAGCGAGAAGCAAGGCCAGCCTCCTTCAGACCAAATCTTACGGATTTCAAGGCAGAAACCGTCCCCTCCAGACAGCGGCATGGCATCCCTCTCGTCGGCTGTTTCATCTCCACCCCTAACTCTTCGGTCTCGCCCCAACATCGGTGCGCTGAGAAAAAGCCAGCCCCATTACTCTAGCCCAGCAATACAACCAATTGACCTTTATGATTGATGTTCGGGGGCTCTCCGGCGAGAATGATTGGTATACTACGCCAGGCAGTGGACGAAGCCAACGGTAATTTATCGGAGACCTCATTTCGCAATGCGATATAAAAATCAACGGTTCGATAAGCGGGTAATTTTGCCTAGTTTACCATCTGTAACCATTTTGAAAAGAAGTAGTTGCGGAATCATAGTGCACCAATGAACATTGCCGTTCTAGCCTCTTTTCGAACCGTTGTAAAAAATGATTGAAGCGGCCAAGCGAAACCGGTAAAATTCGACGAACTGCTGAAAACGGGGGTGCAGACATGCATTTTGACGCAGTACGAGCAAACCCTGCTTTGATCGGCAATCACGCTGCATTGCCGGGGGTGACTTTCGTCATTCCTTGCAAAGGCCGATTACTGCATTTGCATGAATCCGCTCCGCGCATTTTGCGTCAGCGAACGTCCCGGGCTTTCAACGTCGTTGTCGTGGATTATGGGGATCCAGATGGTTGTTTCGAATGGGTCACATGCCAGAAGCACCCGCAGCTTTCCGTGCTGCGAGTTCGCGATGACGTTGGCGAATTCAATCTGTCGCGTGCCCGGAATTGCGGCGCTTGTGTTGCTGCGTATGACCTGATCGCATTCGTGGACGCGGATGCGCTGTTGTCGGAGGAATGGTTGGATCAGGCCGTCGCACCCATCCTTTCTAGGCGGGCGGTCGTAACAATTCCCGACTGGCCTTCACCAGCCTGCGGCATTTGTGTTGTGAAACGGTCGGACTTTCATCAAGTGCGCGGATTTGACGAGTCGTTGCAGGGTTGGGGGCACGAGGACATTGATTTCATTCAACGTCTTCGCGAGCTCGGTGCCGTCGCTCGATTCGATTCAAGCCTCATTCAGATGATCCAGCACAGCGAGGATTTGCGCGTGCGATTTTACGCAAACAAGAAGCGGACTCAATCCCATGCCGATAATGCCGCCCAGGCATCGAATCGAACCGAGCCGGTAAATCCGTTGCGTTACGGTGTCGGCGAATTTGACATGTTCCAATCGATTGATGTGTGAAGCCGCTCAATAGCCATTGCCGCGTTGCCCACAAATCTTCGATGTGCCATCAGGCTCGGCATCACTGATCAGTTTCTCCCATTGCGAAAAGAAGTCCCGCTCGTCGTGGCTTCGCGTCTTGTAAATGGCGACGATCTGATCCACAGCACGGGCCGCGAACAGACTCTGGCGAAAACGCGACTCGTAGATCTGCAAGGCAAGATCGCCCATCTCCTTCCAGTGCGGCTCGTGTTCGCGAAGAATGGCCGGCAGGTAGTCAAGATCCTTCTCTGCCACAATAACGGCAAATTGTTTCCAGTCCAGATCGGCAACCGGCACCCAGCCATCACTAATAATCACGGGGGCTCGGCCTAATGCCAGCGATTCTTGCAAGCGATAAGATCCCGCTCCATTGCCTCGGGGGCAGAGACTGAATTTGGCGTCGAGAATCGCGTCGATGAAGGCAACCTGGGACGCTTTGAGTTGTGGGTCATTGGGATTTGCACTGAAGCGGTGGCGTTGCGTGGCCGTGACGACGATGTCTTGCCGGGCAAGCGATTCCGCCATCGCCAGAAGTCGGCATCTGAGCGGGTGCGAGTCGGCTCCCGAAAATGAGGCAAGGTTGGGCGGCGACAAGACCAGCCCGCTGGCCCGTCGCGCGTGAAGATATGGGTTTTCCGTTCGGTAATAGACCCAGGTGCGATGCCGGTTCGGATGATGCCGGTACGCCGGCAGTGAGGCGTAGAGTCCCGAAAGAAGTCCAAGCGGAGAATCCTCGACCGAGACAACAAATACCTTGTTGGGGAAATCACGGACCAGGGGATGCGCCCTCAAACGTGGAATTCGAATGACCTGCGAATCTTGGTGCGGCTCCCAGAAAACAACGATGTCTGCCTGATCAGGACGATCAGTCATTTCGAAAGAGTTATCCGGAGACTCGAGCATCTGGTTTTGCATGGTGGCAGCCCAGTCGCACCCCTCCGAACCCCAAATCTGGTCTTCGTGTTCTGTCTGCGTAAAAAACAATTTCAGGCGCATTGTGCTCTCTCTCAACGAAGCGGCAGGTTTGGTTATTCAGATTTCGCATCTGCGGCTTTGCCGCATTCGGCTGTTTTTCGTAAGTTAGCGGAAGACGCAAACGATTGCCACCAAAAGTGTGCGTAGCGAAATGAGAAAGGCCAACCCAGTATTGCGGGAACTCGGTTTTCAGCCCGATGACCGTGTGGTTGTCGTGCACGCCGATGACATCGGCATGTGCCAGGCCACACTGCCTGCCATTGATGAATTGATGGCGTTTGGTTTGGTGACATCTGCATCCGCGATGGTTCCGTGTCTCTGGTTCCTTGAAGTGGTGGCTTGGCATCAGCGGAATCCTCAATTCGATCTGGGAATTCATTTGACGCTGACGAGCGAATGGGACCGCTATCGCTGGGGGCCGATTTCCACCCGGGCTCAGGCGAGTGGCTTGATGGACGACCAGGGCTACTTTCACCGCACGACTTCGGCCGTGCGCCGGCTTGCCCGGCGCGAAGTAGTCGGGGTTGAGATGCGATGCCAGATTGACCGCGCAGCTCGACTGGGATTTGCTCCAACCCATATCGACAACCATATGTTCGTGGTGATGTGCGATGAGTTTAGTGAAGACTATTTGCAGATTGGATGCGAACTGGGAATTCCCGCCTTCATGACGTGCACGCCCTGGAACTCTCCTGGTGAGCAAGAATGGCTACAACGACGTGCCGAAGAGTGGGAGAACCGAGCCCAGCCGGTGTTTGATTGCTGTAAGGTCGTCACGCGGAGAGGTAACGTTGAGAACAACGACGCTTTCGTGCAACAGGTATTCGAACACTTGCCCAGCGGACTCTCGTGTGTGCTCTTGCACCCCGCCATCGACACTCCTGAAATTCGGCAAATTACCGGCGACTGGCAAGGTCGCGTGGCCGATTTCAAGGCTTTTCGCCGGCCAGCGTTGCGCGAATACATTCGTAAGCTAGGAATTCAATTGATCTCGTATCAAACCCTCCGCGATGCGATGCGGAGGTAGGTTGAATGGTGTTCTCGCTAGATGGCCAATCAGGAAAGCAGCATGAAACGGGTCAAGATACTAATCGGTGTTGTGTCGTGCCACAAGTATGCGAAGCGCCGCGAGGCCTGTCAGGAAACCTGGGCCAATCTGAAACATCGGGACAACGTGGACCTGGTTTTCATCCTCGGAAGCGGAAGGAGCCCGTGGTCTGTCCGCGAGGGATGCCTACTGCACTGCCCGTGCCCCGATGATTATGGTAGTCTCTCGTTGAAAACGCGATGGCTTTGCCTCTGGGCAATAACGAACTACAACTTCGACTTCCTATTTAAATGCGATGACGATACGTACGTGCATATCGACCGCCTTTTAGGATGCGATACGTTGGGCGACCACGCCGGTTGTGAAATTGCCGGACACATTTACGGCCATACGAGTGGCGGTGGCGGATATCGCTTGACTCGGAACGCGGCAATCCATGTTGGGCCGTTCCTCTCAGAGTCAGTTTCATATGACGAGTGATTGGCTTGGAAAATTCTGACAAACGCTGGTATTTCATTTCGTTCAGATTCTGCTTTAGTTACAATTGCGATCGGCTGCCGGCGCAATACAACGACCAGATCACTTGCCACTGGTGTAGCGAACAGCGGCTGCGAGAAATTCATGAAGGGCTTTACCCAAACAACCCGCCGCAGAATTGATCAGCCTGAAATTGAAGGGCTGACCATTCTTCGCGCGTCGTGACAGTGCTCTCGGCGTGGAGACGCGGGTTTACGCGCGGTTGGTTCGTCTGATTGCCGCAGATATACTTTTAACGCTCATGAGTTCTCAGCCTACGCGGAGCAGGTCATGCACGGCTAACTTTCCCAGAACGCGCCGGTAGCGGGCGTGATTGTTGACGGAAATGCCTGCGCCGAGATGTAAGGCATCGCCGAGATCTCCGTAAGCAAGAACGCCGCCCGAATTCCAGAGTATGTCTTGCGAGTATTCGTGGGAGGTCAAGATACGTCTTTTGACGTTCTGACTGGCCAAATAGTTTGAGATCACCAGATCATCGGAGAATCGCATGTCAGCATCCGCTACCGCGCTCAGCATGTAGGACGCAAAGTCATGTCCAAATACGCGGGTCGGATAGGCAATTCCGGCAAAGCCTTCGGCAACGGCGCAATGTTGGCCATGTTCTTTGACGGAATGCGGGTGTCCGTTAACGAAGTCAAAGCCCGCGGCGCACCAGATTTCATCCTCCGTCTTACCGGTTGCACAAGGCATTGCCGCTTCTGCGAGTGCGGACACTGCACCGGACGGATAACGGATGTCGTCATCGACACTAATGACGATCGAACAGGAGTTTTGCTCCTGTAGTCGTAATACGGTTGGCAGGAGTTTGGTCGCTGGTCCCCAATCATGGTCACAACGCTGAATCTGAACCAGCGAATTGCCAATTAACCAGGTCGGTAGGGACTCATCGGGTGGATATACTTCACCGGTTCGATCGAAGCGAGGCGGGAGGTTGAGTAGAATCGCGTCCGGTCGGCGCGTTTGATTCAACAGACCGTCAATCATCGGTCGACACTTGTGCAACCGCGTTGGCGAGGTAGTGAATGAGACGACGACGGCGATGAGTCCAGAAGCGTTATTCATGCGTGCCAACTAAATTGAATAACCTGCAGAAGAGGTGCCACACAACAAACTCTCCCGACTGCTGAATGCGCCTTGGCAAAACGGAAAGCCCAAATCCAAGGCTAGTCGAATTGGTCGCCAAACGCAACTGATACTTGCAGAAAGTTGTCGATTTGCGGAATCGATTCATCAGTGTAAATACCGCTGTCTTCACACCAGGAAACTGGTGGTGGCAAAGGGCTTCGTAAACGATCACACGGGAAAAACAAATGATCACGCCGAAACTGCATTTCCTGTTCGGGCTCTGGGACACTGGACCGATGCCCACACAATATGCGGGTAATCTGGAGACTTGGAACCGGGCTCTGAGCAAGCATTCGGTCCATGTATGGAAACGGTGTGAATGTTACGAATTGCTGCAGAAGTATCAGGAGCTGAGCTGGATCCTGAAGTTGCGACCCGTGCAACAGGCGGACGTGGTAAGATTGCTGATTGTCTACGATGAAGGAGGATGCTATAACGATCTAGACACTCATCCGAGTGCGGGTACCGCGAGTACTTGGGAATCCATTTCCGATAAAGATTTGGTGGTGATCACGGAAAACATCCAAGATAACCAAGCGAACCAGAAGACACGTCACTACAGATACCGGGAAGGGGTAGCCGAAGATCCCGTGCGGATCGGCAATTTTTCGTTCGCCGCCACAGCGCGGAATCCGTTTCTGTGGAAGTGTATACAGTTGTCCGAACTGAGATGCCGTAAATTTCCGAGCGGATCGGATGATTATTACCCAATATTCACGACAGGCCCCGACATCATTACGACGACTTATCACGAGGCAATTACGGAATCTTCCATACTTCTTCCCATGGACGTGTGGTGCAAACACACCGAGACGGGGACTTGGAGGAATGGAACAGCCTGAGTGGTCACTCTGCGGATACGCAGTCCTGCCGAAAATGGGCCACGATCATTTCGGTGATGAAACTGGCCTGCCAGGTGTGCTAATATTCTAATATTTGAGGGTTTAGTTCAACAAAACTCCGTACACGCGTATTCAAGTGTATTCACTATGCAAAGTATTCTCTCGCATGCCAGAACGACCGATATTGTTAGCGAACCCTTCACGCACGTGGTGATTCGAGATGCGCTCGATCAAGATTATTACCGGCGACTCGCCGCCGAATTTCCTGCCGCCGAGATAATACTCAACGGTCGAACGCCGGTCAGTAACAGTAACTTTCGATATCCCGCCAATTCGATCCTCGACGACGCTCGGATCAGCCCTCTCTGGCGAGAATTCACGCGCTACCATGTGTCTCAGGAGTTTTTCAACGAAGTTCGCGCGATCTTCGAATCCCGCATCCGAGAGTTGCACTCGCGACTGGAGTCGTCAGTCGCGAAACCTCTTTCCGAATGGCAGAGCAGCGTCCGTTTTCGCGAGCCAATCCGCGACATTGCTCTGGAATGCCAGTTCACGTATGGTGCGCCTGTCGATGTGCGCTCACGCTGTATCGGTCCGCATGTAGATCGTGAGGTGGCGCTGTATGCAGGGCTGTTCTACATGCGTGACGACCATGACGATTCCGAAGGCGGAGACCTCGAGTTGTACCGGTTCAATGCAGACGCGCCGGCATTCGACGCGGGAAGTCGCTGTGTTCCCGACGAACGCGTCACGCGCTGCCGGACGATTCGCTATGCTAGCAACACACTGGTGTTTATTCTGCATTCCCCGCACGCACTGCACGGCGTTACCCCGCGTTCGCCGACGACGTTTCCGCGGCGACACGTCAATCTGGTCGGAGAATTGGCCGTACCGGTGTTCGACTTGAGCGGCATGACCTTGCCTGGAGCGTCTTGCTGATATGCTGTAGCCACGGAAAAAAATTCTTCAATTGCAAACGCCGCCGGACAAACGCTATGAACCCCGACAATCCGTTGAATAGGCAGCCGCAGCTGATTCTGATCTCCGGGCTTCAAAAATCGGGGACATCGCTGCTTCTACGTTTGCTGGTGGAGCATACAGCAGTTGCCGAGAATCCTTTCGATGGCGTCGAAGGCCACGCGTATTGGGGCAATGTACCGTCGCATTCACCACGCGAGTTTCCGGCTGGGACGATCTATACCAGTCAAGACGGCAACGCGGGCCATGAGATCTCTGGCATCGCCGCCGACCATCGGGTCCGCCGAGTTCTGGAAGAGCGTTTGGCAGCACTGACGGTCTGTAAGCCCGCGATCGTCAATAAAAACCCGTATCACACCGTGCGCTTGCCGTGGTTGAAGGCGATTTTTCCTCAGAGCTTCATCGTTGCCACCGTGCGCCATGCGGTGCCCAACATCTACTCACTGCTGAAAAAATACGTCCGTCAGGACGAATGTGACCGCCCCTGGCGCGAAGACCGATGGTACGGTGTAAAACCGCGATATTGGCGACACATGCTTAGCGCCGACCTGCAAACGCAGTGCGCTCGCCAATGGTGCGGCGTGATGAGCAAGCTCTGGGACGACCGGGCGCACATCGACTTGTTTGTCAGCTATCGCCAGCTCTGCCTGAATCCCGCCCGTGTGGTGCAACGCATTCTTGCCGAGGCGTGTGGGATAGAACCAGATTGCGCCGTTCATATTCCCCGCTTGCAATGCTTCGATGACGAGTATCGTCGAGGGGCTCCATTGCGTTCGAAGAACGAGCTGGACCGTCTGGATGCCATTGCGCCAGAGCCAATCGAGCTACCTCCGTTTTCCGCTGGCGAAATCGCCCGAATTGAGGCCCAGTGCGCCGAAATCCAAAATAACTTCGAAGTGCTCAGTCACAGCGCCGGAGATGGACCCTCAGAAGGCACTTAGGTTGCGGTCGATGGCCCAGCAAATCGAGCGCGATACAGGAATGAAAGACTTTCGACAAAGCTGCCATGATCTTCGATCGCGCGGCAGTGATTCGCGATCGAATTTTCGCCATATCCCCGTTTGTGGAGAAATTTCTGCACGCGCGTTTTCCAATCCTTGGCATTCCTTGAGTTGTTTCTGGCAAGATAAATGCGTGCGACGATATCCCAATCGCGCAACCGGGCGATGAATCGTTTGTCGAATTGAGACTTGACGCGCGGATCGAACTGCATCGCCGTTTGGGTGTTGGCGTAGGCGTATTTGATTGCGCTTTGCAATCGTCTCCGGCCTTTCTCACGCAGCACGTCATCCACTCGATAGATTCGCTGCAAGCTATTCAATTCGTAGGCAAGATTATCGTTTCCTTCGAGCCCGTTAATGTACTGTCCATCCAACATTGTGGGATGCAGCGCGTTCATGGGCCAGAATTCGGCTTGACTCTTATCGGGCAACACAAGATTGTCGTGATCCTGGAAAATGAGCCTGACACACCACTCCCCCTGGTGCCAGATCGTACGCACCCCGACGTTGCGGGCCACAAAAGATTCACCGAACGAATAGCCGCGCAATGCCAGCAATGTCCCCCACATCGTGCCGATCTGCTTGAGTAAGCTTATATAAACGGCATTGGCTCTTGCCCGATTATTGGGAACCGCCAAGGCCGCGGCAACATACTGTTCGTGATCTTGGTACTTGACATCCGGCGGGTAGTACACGCCCAAGACTTCATCCAAAATGTCATCGGCGAGACGCTTCGCATCCAGGACTTGATGCTCGATTTGCAATCCGCGCCGGAAATATTCGTTGGGCCCATCCGCGGAAAGGTATCTCGCCACTACGTCGATCCGAAACGAGCTGCTCCCGCAAAGGATCGCCTGCGCGGGTATCGCAAGGGTGATGAACTGCACGGTGAGTCCGAGATCGCCAGGAATTGGCGGGAAGGCGACGCCCCTCTCGCGGCGAAACGCCTCCACAACGTGGCTCATCGCTCCCCGCATCGTATCGAATTCCTCGCCATAGATGGCTCGATACGTAAAATAGTCAATCGTGGGCTTTGGGCCACCACCCAGTGGCACCTCGTACTTCGACGTCAGATGAACGATTCTGGAAACAGGGGCATCTTCATTGTGCACGCACCGATAAAGAATGTTAAAACGACTTGCAGCTGTCATATCCCACTGTAGGGACGAAGCCATGCTGCCGCCATCCAGTCGATGCGATGGAGGAACATGGCTCCCATTCCGCTCCATAACCGCACTCAGGGGATGCCGCCCTCTGCGTCCCGCCCGTTTCAGTTCAAGTTCAAACTGGCTCCCAGGCGGTTTAACAACCAGAACCACGGTGCCGACGGGGTATTCAACTAGCGAGTTCAATCTCGACGTGGTATTGCCCGCTACCCAGTATACCTGGCTTCCGGAGCACAACTCGGCAAGAATCGCCCCTTCAAAATCGGGTAGTTCGCGAATCTTTTGTTGGACTTCTCGTAGAACTCGCGCGTTGTCGGTGATGACTGTCATACCTGCCGTCACCTGGATTTGATCTTTGATCCTCGCGACGATTTCTTGCGGCGAGAAAAGATATCGGCCCAACGCCAGTTTGCATTCTTGGCGTGAACAGTGAACGAAATTGCGCAACTCGTCGATGTCGAGCAGATCTTTCCTGTCCAGTCTCACGGTGGAGTACGGCCGCCCGAGTCGTTTGCGAAATTCAACGATGAAGCCTCGAACATCACGCGTCGAGTAGCCTTCCTTCAGAACAGAACCCGACATCACGGTCTTCAAACCCCGGACTTTCTTTAGTCTCAGCTCTTCAAAGATGAATCTGAACTCACTTATGTTCTCGACATCCAGCTTAAGGATATGCTCCTGCAGCATCAATGCAGCGAGCCGACGAATTTCCCAG